>NZ_JBKKKY020000112.1:0-4099 GCF_046613545.2 Aphanothece microscopica RSMan92
GGCACGGCCTTCCTCGATCGCCCCGATCCGGCCAATGCTCCGCGAACGCTGCGTTACAGCGACTTCGTCGAGGCCGTCCAGGACAACGAAGTCTCCCGGGTGGTGATCTCCCCGGACCGCGGCACGGCCCAGGTGGTCGAGAATGACGGCCGCCGCGCCGTTGTCAACCTCGCCCCTGACAAGGACCTGCTCAAGCTGCTCACGGACCACGACGTGGACATCGCCGTGCAGCCCAGCCGTGAGCCGGCGGCCTGGCAGCAGGCCGCCGGGAGTCTGATCTTCCCCCTCCTGTTGCTCGGTGGTCTCTTCTTCCTGCTGCGCAGGGCCCAGGGCGGCGGCGGCAACCCCGCCATGAGTTTCGGCAAGAGCAAGGCGCGGGTCCAGATGGAGCCCCAGACCCAGGTCACCTTCGGTGATGTCGCCGGCATCGAGGGCGCCAAGCTCGAGCTCACCGAGGTGGTCGACTTCCTCAAGAACCCCGATCGCTTCACCGCCGTCGGCGCCAAGATTCCCAAGGGTGTCCTGCTCGTCGGTCCTCCGGGCACCGGCAAGACCCTCCTCGCCAAGGCCGTGGCCGGTGAGGCGGGTGTGCCCTTCTTCTCGATCTCCGGCTCCGAGTTCGTGGAGATGTTCGTGGGCGTCGGTGCCAGCCGCGTGCGCGACCTCTTCGAGCAGGCCAAGAAGAACGCCCCCTGCATCGTGTTCATCGATGAGATCGATGCGGTGGGCCGCCAGCGTGGCGCCGGCCTCGGCGGCGGCAACGACGAGCGTGAGCAGACCCTCAACCAGCTCCTCACGGAGATGGATGGTTTCGAGGGCAACACCGGCATCATCATCGTCGCGGCCACCAACCGCCCGGATGTGCTCGATGCGGCGTTGATGCGTCCGGGTCGTTTCGATCGCCAGGTGGTGGTCGACCGCCCCGACTACAGCGGCCGTCTGCAGATTCTCGAGGTCCACGCCCGTGGCAAGACCCTGGCCAAGGATGTGGATCTGGACAAGGTGGCCCGCCGCACCCCCGGTTTCACCGGAGCCGACCTCGCCAACCTGCTGAACGAGGCGGCGATCCTGGCGGCTCGGCGCCAGCTCACCGAAGTCTCGATGGATGAGGTCAACGATGCCATCGAGCGGGTCATGGCCGGTCCGGAGAAGAAGGATCGGGTCATGAGCGAGCGCCGCAAGCGCCTCGTGGCCTACCACGAGGCCGGCCATGCCCTGGTGGGCGCGCTGATGCCCGACTACGACCCGGTGCAGAAGATCTCGATCATTCCCCGCGGCCAGGCCGGCGGTCTCACCTTCTTCACCCCCAGTGAGGAGCGGATGGAGTCGGGCCTCTATTCCCGTGCCTATCTGCAGAACCAGATGGCCGTGGCCCTCGGTGGTCGCGTTGCCGAGGAGATCGTCTACGGCGATGACGAGGTCACCACGGGTGCCTCCAACGACCTGCAGCAGGTCGCCCGGGTCGCCCGCCAGATGGTCACCCGTTTCGGCATGAGTGAGCGTCTCGGCCCTGTCGCGCTCGGCCGCAGCCAGGGCGGCATGTTCCTCGGTCGGGACATCGCGGCTGAGCGGGATTTCTCCGAGGACACCGCCGCCACCATCGACGAGGAGGTGAGCCAGCTGGTGGAGGAGGCCTACCGCCGGGCCACCGAGGTGCTCACCAACAACCGTGCGGTGCTCGATGAGCTCGCCGATCTGCTGGTGGAGAAGGAGACGGTGGACGCCGAAGACCTGCAGGAGCTGCTGCTCCACAGCGACGTCCGGGTTGCCGAGTACGTCTGAGCCATCCCGCCCGATCGACGCCTACGGGCCCCTGATCCAGTCGCTGCACCACCAGCCCCTGCTGGTGGTGCTTCGCGCTGAGCGGCCCCTCGATCTCCGTGAGCGCCTGGCGCGGCTGGAGGGCCTGGGGGTGCGGCAGGTGGAGATTGCCTGGAGCGGCCATCCCCAGTGGAGCGCCCAGTGCGCCTGGCTGCGGATGGCCTTCCCCCGCCTGAATCTGGGGGCGGCTTCGGTGGTCGGTCGGGACGCCCTGGAGGCGGCCGCTGCAGCCGGGCTGGCCTATGCCGTCTCCCCTGTGCTGGACGAGGACCTGCTCAGCCAGGCCAGGCAGTGCGGACTGGCGCTGGTCCCCGGCGTGATGAGCCCCAGCGACGTGCACCGTGCCCGGCAGCTTGGCTGCCCGGTCGTGAAGTTGTTCCCGGCGATCACCGTGGGCAGCGGCTACTGGCGGCGGCTGCGGGACCCCCTGGGCCCCTTGCCCGTCTGCGTGGCGGCTGGAGGTCTGGCTGTGCCGGATGTGATGCCCTGGCTCGAGGCGGGTGTGGATGCCGTGGCCCTGGGCGGTCGCCTCGACGCGCCGGATGCCTGGTCGGCCCTGGGGGATCTGATCGGGAGACTGGCTGATCTCCCCAGACGCTGCTGATGGCGCGGCGCCAGCCTCAGCGGCAGGGCACGGGCCTCACCAGAAACTGCACTGCCCCTGCTGACGCAGCAGGTGATCCGCCAGAACGAGGGCGACCATCGCTTCGACCATCGGCACGGCCCGGGGCACGACGCAGGGATCGTGCCGGCCCTTGGCGGCCAGGGTGGTGGCCGCCCCCTGGGCATCGATGGTCTGCTGTTCCTTGCGGATCGTCGCGGTCGGTTTGAACGCCACCCGGATCACGATCTCCTCGCCGTTGCTGATGCCCCCCTGGATGCCGCCGGAGTTGTTGGTGGCGGTGTGCAGCCGGCCGTCGGCCGTGGGCAGGAAGGCATCGTTGTGCTCGCTGCCCTTGAGCAGGGTGCCCGCGAAGCCCGAGCCGATCTCGAAGCCCTTGGTGGCCGGCAGGGACATCACCGCCTTGGCCAGATCGGCTTCCAGCTTGTCGAACACCGGCATGCCCAGACCCAACGGCGCCCGGCGCACCACGCACTCGATCACCCCACCACAGGAGTCGCCCTCCCGGCCGATGGCCTCGATCCGCTCGATCATCCGGTCGGCGACAGCGGCATCGGGGCAGCGCACGATCGTGCGCTCCACATCCTCCAGACTCACGGCCGCTGGATCGATGCCGCTGGCCTCGATCGTGTGGATGCGCTTCACCCAGGCCAGCACCTCCGTGCCGCTCGCCCTGGCGAGGAGCTGCTTGGCGATCGCTCCTGCGGCCACACGCCCGATCGTTTCACGGGCGGAGGCCCTGCCACCACCGCTGCGGGCCTGGATGCCGTATTTCGCCTGGTAGGTGGCATCAGCATGGGAGGGGCGGAAGGCCACCGCCATCTCCTTGTAATCGCCCGGCCGCTGATCCTTGTTGCGCACCACCATGGCGATGGGGGTGCCCAGGGTCACCCCATCCAGCAGCCCGCTGAGGATCTCGACCCGGTCGTCCTCCTTGCGGGGGGTCGTGATCCTGCTCTGTCCGGGTTTGCGGCGGTCGAGCTCACGCTGGATCGCCTCCAGATCCAGTTCCAGGCGCGGCGGGCAGCCATCCACGATCACCCCCACCCCACCGCCGTGGGATTCACCGAAGGTGCTGATGCGAAAAAGCTGGCCGAAGCTGCTGCCCATGGCTGCCACCCGATCCAGCGAGCGTAGGGGGTGGTCCCTTGCAGCGACAGCGCGACCTGCAGCGCGACCTGCCGGCGTGCTCAGCTCGCCCGGGCCGCCAGCCCGGTCTCCTGGGCCTCCAGTCGGTTGAGCGATTTCAGGAAGGGGATCGAGAGCAGCACGGTCACCACCACATAGGTGAGAACCGCCACCGTGACCCCCGGCAGATCCCGGGCGTGGGTGGTGGCAAACATCAGGGCCATGCCGGGATTGCGCATGGAGGTCACCAGGGCCACGGTGATGCGCTCACGGCGGTTCTGGCCGGCCAGGCTGTAGCCCAGGCCCAGGCTGATCACCACCATCGCCACCATCAGCAGCAGGCCCATGGCATTGGCGCTGATGTAGGGCAGCAGCTTGGGCCCGGCCTTGAACAGCACGGCGGCGACCAGCAGCAGGAAGAGGCCATTGGCCAACTTGTTCAGGGGGGATTCGATCCGGTTGGCCAGATCGGGCTTGAACCCCTGAATCGCCATGCCGACCAGCAACGGCAGCACCTGGGTGCGACCC
>NZ_JBKKKY020000113.1:0-4046 GCF_046613545.2 Aphanothece microscopica RSMan92
GGCCCCGGGCCCGCTGGCCGGGGTTGCCCTCCTGGTGCCAGAGCCACTGGATGGCCCGCCGGATGGACCGCACCACGGGGACATGCGGTCGAAACTGGAACGGACGCAGCGCCATGGGGTGGGGTGAGAGGCGAGTTGGAGCTGGACAACGGCGAAGCGGGGGAGTCCTCCCTGGCCACCGCGTCTGACACGATCGCCGCCGTGGCCACGGCCATCGCGCCGGGTCAGGGAAGTGTGGCGATCGTAAGAATTTCCGGGCCCCAGGCCGAGGCCATCGGCGCCCGGCTGTTCCGGGCCCCAGGCCAGCAGGTGTGGGACAGCCATCGGGTGCTGTATGGCCACGTGGTGGACCCGGCCACCGGGGAGCCGGTGGATGAGGCCCTGCTGCTGCTGATGCGGGCGCCCCGCAGCTTCACGCGCGAAACCGTGGTGGAATTCCATGGCCACGGGGGGCTGGTGGCGGTGCAGCGGGTGCTCGAGCTGGTGCTGGCGGCCGGGGCCCGGCGGGCCCTGCCGGGGGAATTCAGCCAGCGGGCCTTTCTGCATGGCCGGCTCGATCTCACCCGGGCCGAGGCCATCAGTGAGCTGGTGACGGCCCGCAGCCGTCGCGCTGCCCAGCTGGCCATGGCGGGCCTGGATGGCGGCCTGCAGCGCCGCATCGGTGCCCTGCGCGAGCGGCTGCTGGATCAGCTGGCCGAGCTGGAGGCCAGGGTGGATTTCGAGGAGGATCTGCCCCCCCTGGACAGCGCGGCGCTGGTGGCGGCCCTCACGGCGGTGCGCCGGGAGCTGGAGCAGCTGGTGGCCGAGGCACGCCAGGGTGCCCTGCTGCGCGAGGGGCTGCGGGTGGCGATCGTGGGTCGCCCCAACGTGGGCAAGAGCAGCCTGCTCAACCGGCTCAGCCGCCGTGAGCGGGCGATCGTGACCGACCTGCCCGGCACCACCCGCGACCTGCTGGAGAGCGAGCTGGTGCTCGACGGCGTGCCGCTCACCCTGCTCGACACCGCCGGCATCCGTCCCACCGACGACGCCGTGGAGCGGCTCGGCATCGCCCGCAGCCGCGAGGCCCTGGCCACCGCGGACGCGGTGGTGCTGGTGTTCGATCTGGCGGCGGGCTGGACGCCGGCCGACGCGGAGCTGCGCGCCCTGGTGCCCGAGGGGGTGCCGCTGCTGCTGGTGGGCAACAAGGCGGATCTGGTGGAGGCACCTGCCGTTGCTTTGGCGGATGTGGCGATCAGCGCCCTCACCGGCTCCGGCAGCGACGCCCTGGTGCAGGCGCTGCTGCAGCGCTGTGGCGCCGCCGACGTGCAGGGGGTGCAGGTGGCCCTCAATGCCCGCCAGCGCGATCTCGCCGCCCGGGCGTCCGAAGCCCTGGCCGGCAGCCTCGAGGCGGCGGCCCAGCAGCTCCCCTGGGATTTCTGGACCATCGATCTGCGCGCCGCGGTGCGCTGTCTCGGGGAGATCACCGGCGAAGAGGTGAGCGAGGCGGTGCTGGATCGGGTGTTCGCCCGCTTCTGCATCGGTAAGTGAGGGTGGCTGTGGGACGCGGGCGGCGTCCTGCTGCGATCGTGCTCTGATCCAGGCCCCGCCTTGCCATGCCGTCGCTGTTCCCCCTGCAGCTGGAGCCGATGCTGCGTGCCTGGCTGGTGGAGGATCTGGGCCGTGGCGACCTCACCCTGCCGGCGCTGGCCGGTGCGGGCGGCCGGGCCCATTGGCTCACCCGCCAGGCCGGTGTGTTCTGCGGCGGCGTGCTGGTGGAGCCCCTGTTCCGCCTGCTGGATCCGGCTGTGCAGGTGCGCCTGCTGGTGGCCGACGGGGAGGCGGTGGACCCTGGCCAGCGCCTGCTGGAGCTGGAGGGCCCGGCGCCGGCGCTGGTGGCGGGGGAGCGCACGGCCCTCAACCTCGCGATGCGTCTGAGTGGCATCGCCACGGCCACAGCCGGCCTGGTGGCGGAGCTGGAGGGCACGGGCGTGAGACTGGCCGATACCCGCAAGACCACCCCTGGGCTGCGCGGCCTGGAGAAGTACGCGGTGCGCTGCGGCGGTGGGCTGAACCACCGGATGGGGCTCGACGATGCGGCGATGCTCAAGGAGAACCATCTGGCCTGGGCGGGCGGGGTGGCGGCGGCGGTGGCGGCGGTGCGCGCCCAGGCGCCCTGGCCGGCCCGGGTGATCGTGGAGGCTGAAACCGCCGCCGAGGCGGAGGCGGCCGTGCAGGCCGGGGCCGATGCGGTGCTGCTGGATGGCTTCGCGCCGGAGGCCCTGGTGCCGGTCGTGCCGGCCCTGCGTCGGCTGGCGCAGCAGCGCGGCCAGGCCGTGGTGCTGGAAGCCTCCGGTGTGCAGCCGGAGCAGCTGCGTGCCTACGCCGCCACCGGCATCGACCTGATCTCCACCAGTGCGCCGGTCACCCGCAGTCCCTGGCTCGATCTCAGCATGCGGTTCGACCCAGCCTGGATCTGAACGCTTCGGACCCTCGTCTCCGGGGGCCAGAGCACGTTCAAGTTCCTGACAAGTCAAGTTGTCGAGAAGTCAAGTTGTCGAGAAGTCATGTTGTCGATCTGTATCCCCTTCCTCGCCTGAGTGATGCGGGGCGAGAGCCACGGGCCATGGTTGAAGGGGTTCTGACGCTTGCGCCATGGTCCATCGCGTTCTGTCAGCCTCCCTGACCGTGCTGGCCCTGGTGGGTGCGTCCTCTCCTGCCCGCGCTGATGGCGTGATCGAGCGGGCCGCTCGCACGGGAGAACTGGTGGTGACAGGTCCGGCGGACATGCCGTCGATCCTGAGCCTGGACGCCGCAGGGCAGCCTCAGGGTTATGCGATGGAGTTCGCACAGAGGATCGCGGCAGCCGTGGCCACTGCCATTGGACGCCCTGTGCGCCTGAAGCTGGCGCCAGAGAGCAACCCCGTCACGGTCTTTGCGAATCTGGCCAGCGGCAAGGCGGATCTGGTCTGCGGTGTGTCCTTTTCCTGGGAACGGGACCTGTTCGTTGATTTCTCCCTGCCGATCGCGGTCTCCGGTCTGAAGTTGCTGGCACCGGAGGGGCGGTTTGACGGGTCGGCGGCCGGCCTCGCTGGCCGCTCGATCGGCGTTCAGAAGGCCTCCCTCGGCGACACCTTCACCCGAGGTTTCCAGCCCGCCGCCGCGGTGAGGCCCTTCGCGAACCTCAGCGAGGCCGTGGATGCGCTCAGCGACGGCCAGGTCGATGGGGTGATTGGCGACTCGGTCCTGCTGGAGGCGCAGGTGCGTGACCGGCGCCTGGCAGGGATGGCCTTCACCCCGGAGCGCCCGTTCGACACCTACGGCGTCGCCTGCCTCGTGCCGCAGAACGACTCGGCCTTCCGGGATCTGGTGAATCTCACCATTGCCCGCCTGCTCCAGGGCTATCTGGACGGCCAGCCCGAGGCGGTGGCCGCCGTGGATCGCTGGATCGGTCCCGGGAGCCGCCTCAACCTCTCCCGGGAGCAGATCCAGAGCTGGTTCGAGGCCTCGATGCTGGGAGTCGAAGCGATCCGGCCCTTGCCTGCGGCCAGCGCGGACAGCGCTATCCCATCGAATCCCTGACGGCCTTTGTTCTTCGTTCTGTTCTTCTCCCGTTCGTCCCCTTCTGATGGCCTTCCTGATCCGTTCACGACTGCTGGGCCTGCTGCTGCTGGCCTCCCTGCCCCTGGACTGCGCGGCGGCCCTGGCGACGGCGGCAGCCCAGCAGGCTGGTGGAGTCGGAGATGGGCCCGCAACCGCGCAGCCCCGGGGGGTGGAAGAGCGGCTGCGCCGGATTGCTCTGGCGGTGCAGGAGCAGAACGAAGGCGAGGATCGGGTTGGTCACCCGGATGGTCGGCGTGCTGACGCCGGAGAACCCCCCGAGAACGCCGAGCCCGAGAACGCCGAGCTCGAGAACGCTGAGCTGGATGGCAGCCTGCTGGCCCTCGCCTGGGTCAACGGCCCGGCCATCGGCTGGGGAAACGGCGGCTTCCGCAATGGCGGCTTCTACAACGGCGGTTTCCGCAACGGTGGCTTCTACAACGGTGGTTTCCGCAATGGGGGCTTCCGCA
>NZ_JBKKKY020000114.1:0-4043 GCF_046613545.2 Aphanothece microscopica RSMan92
TAAGTGTTTACGGGCATGTCAACTGCGCTCCTGCAAGTAGTCGGTGCCATCCCACACAAGCGTCGTGGTTCCGGCGGAAGTGATCTCGGCCCGCTTCAGGCCATCGGCAGAGTAGGTGTAGGTGGTCAAGGTTCCGTTAAGGTTATGAACCACCATCCTGTTCTCTTTATCATACACCATGGTGATCGTGCCCGGGTTCACTGAGAGGAGTCGGCCACTCACTCCGGTCAAGTTCCCGTTCAGGTCGTACGTGTGGGTGACGATATCTCCCTCCCGGCTCATGGTGACGATCTGACCGGCCAAGTCAAAGGAGATCTCCGTTGGCCCCTGTTCATTGGCGTACGTACGATTCCCCACCGCATCGCAGGCAAATGTCATGGTTTGCGACCATGGGCCCGAGTAAAGGTTCGTCGAGATACGATCCAACGCATCGTAGGTGTAGGTGTTGAAGAATCCTTTTTGACCGCTATTCGTGAACATTTGAATCGATTCATCAAAAGCGCCCACGAAGCATCTCCTTGTCGACATATTCAATCTCTATCTCCTAGTTCGAGCGAACATCCATGCGCACATGAAACACCAGGTCTGAGAGCAACCACCAGTTTTTCATAAACTAGCATCAAATTTTGAACCAATATCTGCTATCGCGGCTGAATTTGTCCTGTTGGGTATATCCTGCGTATAATCAAGTCCCCACTATCGTTCAAACACTCGATTAAGTATGTGCCCGGCAAGCATGAACATGATACAGTATAAAAAATTGGATACCCTCCAATTTGTTGTGAACGATATCTTATCTGCCAACTACCGCATGAACAGTCGAGCGAGTTCCGCGTAAGGTTGAGGACTCTCGATGAATACTGATTCGGAAACATCAAGAATTGTAGTATTCGTTTTGAGCCATGCTGCTGACATGCAGTAAGGTGAAGTGCACATGCCGAGGGCAAGAGTACCGTGCAAGCAACCGCAACGCAGAACCACCAAACCTGCCTGGCGCGTCGACTATCTTGATTACCTCCAGCCGTCATTGACTATACTCCTCGAATTCTTCGGGCCAGCAAAGCATCCTGCATGGTCGAATGTTGACTCAATGAAAAACCGTCGGGCCGAATGAGTTGTAATCACCACCGCGGCACCCATGATCAATTGCAGGCCGCCCCGTCCACCAGCTCCAGCTGATTATCGGGGGCGACGGGTTTTTCCTGCGCAACTTTTGGCAGGCACACTCCAGAATATGTTCATCGTCACTATAGCAAAGACCACTCACATAGGGCGGACGCCTAACTGTCCCGTCTATCCATTCCGAGATACATTCGCACGCCAAAGAAGCGACCGTACAGTCCATTTCCCTCGTGTAACACCTCAGAACCTCACTAGTGGCACTCCTCAGGTTGTTCATCCAATCCGCACAACTACCTACATTTCTTCCACCATAATAGCCACCCGGGTGGAGGTTGGAGCTGCATGATTTCTTGGGATTCGCGGTTTGGAAGCAGTATTCAACGTGAGAAGGCACAACGATGAATCCCATGTATTCGCATGTCGTGAGTGAGCACTTCCCGCCAACAAAGACGCTGCTTGGCTTCGCCGGTGACTTAGAACGGGAAACGCCATTTGGCCTTGACTTACCTCCTGGCCCAGAATTGTTACGAGATGAAGGATCGACTTGCCTGGGCGGTCGATTCGACTGCAATCCTAAAGGATCAATGAAAGCTGTTGGCATTCCTCCCACGTACCCAAAAGCTGCCTCCGATGGCCAGAGCGGATCGACGCTTGTCCACATGCCCATCCGCATACTCAGGTGCCGAGCACGCACGTAGTGAGACACGGGTACCCCCGAAGTAAACCGGTAACCCCAGGATCCCACCCACATAAACCGCCGACCCGCCACATTCCCGGTGGTTGCCGCGAACTCGCCGTAAGGCTTGTAATCCGCCGTGAACACCGCATTCGCGGCGGCATCGTAGCCCGCCACCACGTTGCCCTGAGCGTCTCGGCCATAGGTCAAGATATCGCCCAGGTCGTCGTACTCGTATTCCACCTGGCCATTGCGGCTGACGTAGTTTTTAACCGGCATTAGGTTCGCTCCTGCAAGTAGTCGGTGCCATCCCAAACAATGGTGGTTAGGGCTCCCGAGACGTTTTCACTTCGCTTTTGGCCGTTGCCATCATAAGTATATGTGGTTTTGGCTCCGTTGTGGTCAAGAACCTGCAAACGGTTCTCTTTATCGTAGGTCATCGTCGTCGTGATGGCCACCGTTCCATTCGGCGGCTCAAAGCCAACGATCCCGATCAAGTTGCCGTTCAGGTCGTAGGTGTAGGTCGTGAGCGTAGAGCCGTACGCCATGGTTGTGGACTGTCCGGCCAGATCGTAAGTGGTGGTGGTTGGCGCGTCCCACTCGGTCGAGTAGGTGCGGTTGCCCACCGGATCGTAGGTGTACGTGTATCCAACCGTGGAGGCCCCGGAAGTTTGCTGCCGGGTGAGCTGGTCGATCCCATCGTAGGTGAAGGTCTTCACCCGACCATTGAACGTCCGAATGGTGGCCGGGTTTCCGACCGGATCGTACGTGTAGGTCGTGCGAATGATGTTGGCGAACGACCGCAGGGTGACATTGCCGACTTCATCGTAAGTGGTTTGTTCACTCATCCCGTTTGGAAGCCGATTGTTGATCTGTCGGCCCGCGTTATCAAAGGTGTAGGTGGCAATCCCCTTGTTCGTCACCAGGGTGGTGATCCGGCCATCAGGGTCGTACTGGAACGTCCTCACCAGCCCATCCGGATTTACACGTCGAGGGTGGGGGCGAAAATCCCGATGAGCACCGCCCTCTCCTCTTCTGAGAAGTTACGGTGAGATGTAATGAAAGACCGTAGCTTCCATGCTAACTCCGGGCTCGCCTTCATCTGAATCTGAATAATAGGTGCTGCCATTATGAGTGACTCATAATCAAACCAGTATACCAAGTCGGGATCCAAACCAAGCAGATAAAATGGACAATCTACAACAAGCCTGCCCGCAAAAAGTCGCCGAACGATGTCAGCCTCCTGCCCCGGGCCATGACCGAGATCGTCCGGCAGTCGGTTGTCACTATTTAGCATGGCGGCTTTTTTTGTTTCAACTCTTCTTTGCATCGCTTGAAGCCGACATTATTGTCCTCGAAGGCTTGAACATGTCCGGAATCGCCTCCACGATAGCACTCCCGGTTGATCCTGCCTCTTGCACCAATACAGGCTGCATACCTCGCCAAATTAAGCCTGAGCTGAACACAGTTCATCGTAGTATGGTCACATCGTCGCGGCTGGCCTGTCCCTTTGCACTTCTTGTTAACGTCGTCCTGCAACTGCTTGTGTCGCCAAGGCGTGCAATCTCCATACGGCTTCTCTGCACACCAACCCTGGAGACCTTTATAATGGACGTAACTGATGCCAAAACAAGTGTAGCAAGTCCATGTCGTTTCAACCCACCAACACTTCATGCTTCGCAGTATTCTGCCTTCCCGTCTGCCCTTCGCGTCACATTGATCCTGGCCAACTCCCTTCTGTTCGGCCTTCGTGCAAGGAGTTACTCTCGTTTTAGGAATGCATACGGTTCCCGTTGGATCTACTGAATTAGTCGGGTTACCCCCCACGTACCCAAATGCCGGTTCCGTCGGCCAGAGTGGATCGACACTCGTCCACATCCCCATGGTAAAGCCGTAATGACGGGCGCGGACGTAGTGACTCACCCACTCCCGCCGAGTTTCGCGGTAACCAAGGCCACCCACCCAGCCAAAACGACCCACATCGTTCCATTCCGCCCGGGTTTCGCCGTAAGGGTCGTAGCTACGATCGGCGGTCAGCCAGCCATCTTTGTAGGTCGCAACTACCGAGCCCAAAGCATTTGTCACCACCGCAACCTGATCCGTCACAGCTCCGCCGTTCGTCGTAATCCGGCGGCGGATGCGGCCATTGGCCGTGATGTAAGTGTTTACGGGCATGTCAACTGCGCTCCTGCAAGTAGTCGGTGCCATCCCACACAAGCGTCGTGGTTCCGGCGGAAGTGATCTC
>NZ_JBKKKY020000115.1:0-3817 GCF_046613545.2 Aphanothece microscopica RSMan92
CCCACAATGAAGATAGAACCATGATTCCGGCGACAGACTGTAGCAGCACCGCACTTATTACCATATGCTTCAGCCTACGGGGAAAGGATGGGAATGGAGGCTTCATTATTCAATCGGGTTAGTGGTTTGCTCTAACACTAGGGTTTCTTTTTAGTATCTTTTCTAGGCGTGCTATCATACCACGATCCACCTGGTCCAATCTTGGGTTGACCTAGCCCAGCTTCAAGAGAGTAGGAAATGCCTCCCCTAATGACACCTTCTACCAAACCGCCTAGTAGGCCCGTGGCGGCGCCTAATGCTGTACCGACTCCAGGGAAGACGGATCCAACAACAGCACCTCCAACGCCACCAGCAGCCATATCTTGGGCACCTTCGAGGGAAGCTCCAAGAACATCATTTGCAGCAACTGTGGACCAATCAACTCGTTTTGTAGTATCGGGCAACATTACCTTCACCTGTTTATAGATATCACCATTAGCATTTAGCCTGGAACTCCAATACTGTGAACTATGATAAGCAACGCTAATTGTTCCATAGAGGTACGCTTTTTCTGCAGTAGCTAAACTGCTACTGCCTACAACCTGAACAAGAGAATCGCAAATGCTCAGTACATGATTACACGTCAAGTCGTCCTCGCTTTCAACCAAAGCATCAAAAAGTCGAAAAACTACGTCCTTTGCGTATGTACTAACAGGAAGGTTTAATACTAGGTCGTTAACACTATCACTGAGAGAAGTATAACTAGAGTTTGCATTAACTCTATTCATTATCCGACTCAGCAAGGTGGTTCTGAGAGAAGGAGTAACTGTATCACTCGCATTCGCCGCGATTAAAAAGTCGGCATAAAGCTGGTACGTAGAATCTGCATATGTGGTGTCCCACCACTCAAATCGACTACGTACGTATTCCATCGCCATCGTATGAATCACGCCTATGCTATCCATTGGATTAGCATTCTGGCTCAACGTGAGAGCTTGTTCTGGGATTTGGCGGGAGCTCCCATCAGGATTAGACCCAACATCAGATGTACAACTGACTGCGTAAACACAGAAAGCTGCGATTACCATTGATGTGACAGAGCAAAAACTGCGTTCCATGCTGCCTCCAAGTAAAAATTGCAATACCCCGTCAACTTTGTCGAAGGGACTTGAACCTATGTTTTTCGATTTCTGGTGAATTCAACATATGCAAAAACTCTACACAAAACAAATTGGGGTCTTCGCCAAAGTTGGTGGAATAGTTTAGAACGACATATCAAGGTTGCCACAATAGAATAGGATGGCTCGACGGAATCGTTCGCGACTTCGGAAGCCCCTCGCTCGCGATTTAATCATTTTAATTCTACTGTTGATACTCTCGGCCATTGCGTTCGACACACCGAACACGACTGCGTTGAGAATTCCCCACAGATGGTTCTTTACTGTCTGTGCTACTTTGATGATTGGCGTAAGCGCAGTTTGTTCAGCTGCCTCTAGCCAGACGTTCCATGCTCGCTCGGCCCAATGAAAGCTGACGTATTTCCACAGCAGTTTCGCCTGCTCCTTTATGCTCCATGCCATCGCCGTGTTCTCTGCAACAGCAAACACCTCTTGGAGGTCACGCTGTTGGCTTTTGGTCAAATCGGCGTAGTTGCGAAGAACGGACATTCGTTTGCCTGTTAGAGCCGACTCGCCGTGTTCTCGGAGTTCGGCCCGATGTTCTTGCTTGCGTACGTCGTTGACAGCCTTGTTCAACATCTGCGCCACGTGAAAGCGGTCGAAACAGATGGTTCTGTCGCCCTCTTCGAGGCCCATGGATGTTGCTTCGATATACGGCACCCACATGTCCATATTGACACTTCCCACCGAGGCGCGCTGCTCTGGTGTTAATGCCTCATAGAAGGCCATCAACGATGCTTCTGTGCGATCGTCGCCCACATAGAGCACTGCGCCTGTGGTCCCGTCGCTGACGATTGTCACGTACTCATGACGCTTCTGGAACGACGTCTCGTCGACACACAATACCGGCACCGGATGTGCTCGCCTGCGATCAAGACCTCTGTCGACGGCTCGCTGCATGATGGCATCGAGGGTCTTCCAGTCCACATCCAGAAGCTTGCTCACGGCCGATATCGACGCAACCAGCATCAGACTCACGGCATACTCCTCGAATCCAATTGTAAAGCGGCTGTTCGGCACGCACCACGGCGGAGTCTCATTCAGCACGCCATGCTCAGGACAACGCACCCGAGGAACAGAGGCTTCAATAAACATCCGATACTTCGACCACTGCAAGTCACGCCACCTGCGGTCACGTCGATCATGGATCGAGCACGTTGCACCACATTCCGGGCACGTCCCCTTCGAACTCTTCGTCCGCTCCACATGCACCGTCACCGACATGGTCGTGTCGTCAACCGTTACCGACCCAATGCGCCAGGGTGACTCTATCCCTAACGCCTTCCTACAAAACGTACTTAGATCCATAGCCACAAGCTACGAACTTCTCCACTATCTTTGGCGAAGAGCCAAATAACTATCCATGCAAGAAGAACGTTGCCACTTGTGGGATATACATTGATATCCGATGGAACGAGTTCTATTACCTTGTCGATGTCTGACTTGACCCCTAGAAAGAGGGCAGATCTAGAAAAAGCCATTTTCCTATCCCGAGTTTCTCTGGGCAATAATTCAACAACTCTCTAAGGGCGGTCGCTATGGAGTCAGTATTTTTGCAAGAAGTCTCTAGTTTTACCCGTTGTGTTGTGCTTGGTAATGGCAAGTTGTGTAAAGGAAGAGTCATATTCTGGACCCGAGATTAACCTTTCTCTTCCACAAGAGAGCGAAGGTTTCACTGCTGGTTGGTTACGCGACATGATGGACCTTTCCACTACAGTGGTAGACGATGCTGTCGGAATGTGGGGTGGCGCCATAGTTGGGATATCGGTTGGAAAAATTTTAGGACCCAAGGGAGCTGCCGTAGGAGGAATAGTAGGGTCAATCATTGGTGGAGCTACAGACTCATGGCAATCGGCCAGAGGTCTGCGTCCGTTAATTGTCGGTCCCGGTATGCCATCCTCATGGGTTGTGCCCCCCATTACAATTCGATACCGAACAATTCGGACTCAGTTGGGTACTTGCACAACGAACTTGTCAAGCACCTCACTTCGAATGCAGTATTTGATGGGAATGGAACCATTGACGACAGTCAATTCAATTCAGCTAGTGTTGACTTTCTGACTAATCGTGGCTATGATAGTCTTACGCATTATATCTCATATGCTGACTACCACTCCATAGCTTCACCGCTATCGAGCTTGAGTTCACTGAACGCCATTAAGTCGTACCTGTCTACAACATACGACGCTACGAATGCGCCAGAAGTAACACTCTGGTCGAATCTGTGTGACAGTCTGGCATTGCTTGCAGCCACAAATCCAAGCCAAAGTGACATCATTTCTTTAATTGCAACCTTCGAAGCTGGGGTGTCCAGCACGAATATTTCGAATGAAAGAAATGAGGCCCTGAGAATCGGCCTAAGAAGTGCGCGGTGGAGTTGCGTTCTATGGAAGAATAACGTTTACTGATTCTGTGCCTTTGTACGTTGTAGGTGGGATAGAGAGTGTTCCTCTCTATCCCATTTTATCTGATCTGCTTGGTTAAAGATCTGAGTACACCATGTTTATGTCAAAATGAGGTTCTGAGGTTCCCCCTGTTTCATTGTCAGTGAGCACGGTCAGAGTGTTTGTGTAGTGTACCGGACCCCTAAAAGTTGGACACAATATTCGTCATGTTTTGTAATAGGTTGTTAGTGATTGTGCTTGGCTGCTTTGGGGTCG
>NZ_JBKKKY020000116.1:0-3747 GCF_046613545.2 Aphanothece microscopica RSMan92
CCAGCTGGACTGGCTGGACAGCTGGCATTCCTTTTCCTTCGCCAGCCACTACGACCCGGCCTGGATGGGCTTCGGGCCGCTGCGCGTGATCAATGACGACACCCTGGCTCCTGGCCGCGGATTTGGCCTGCATCCCCACCGCGGCATGGAGATCGTCACGGTGATGGTGGAGGGCCAGCTGACCCATCGCGATTCGATGGGGCATGCGGAGGTCCTGCGGGCCGGTGAGGTTCAGTGCATGAGTGCCGGCACCGGGGTGGTGCACAGCGAGATGAACGAGGGCGATCGGCCCTGTCGTCTGCTGCAGATCTGGATCGAGCCCACCAGCCCCGGCCTGCCACCGACCTATGCCCAGAAGGCCTTTGCGCTGGATGGGGGTTGGACCCCACTGCTCGATCCGCACGGGGCCCACGGTGCGCTGTCGGTGGGTCGGCCGGTGCGGTTGTGGCGTTCGAGGCCCGGGGCCGGTGACGTGCTGGATGTGGCGATCGCACCGGACCGTCTGGGCTGGCTGCAGCTGATCGCGGGTGACGGCCGGATGTCGGGTCGAAGCCTGCGGCAAGGCGATGGGATCGGTTTCTCCTCCGGTGCTCCGCAGCGCTTTGAGGCAGGATCGGCGGGCGCTGATCTGCTCCTGTTCGAACTGCGCTAGCCATGACCCAGCATGGAGAGGTGGTTCTCCTCCCAACCCGGCTCGCGATGCTCCAGCCTCCGCGCGGCTACCTCACCCTGGCCTGGCTGGGCCTGGTGGCGAACATCCTGATCGTGCCGTTCACGCTGGGCGTCATCCTGCTGGATCCCACCTGGCGCGGCGTGCACATCGCCGTCGGATCCAGTGCGGTGCTGCCCACGGCCGCCGTTGGTCTGGTGGGCGCGATCGCCCTGTTGCGCTGGCGGGCCTGGGGCCAGATCGTGGCGATCGTCGGCCTGTCGATGAGCCTGGCCGTGGCCCTGCCCTACGGCATCGTGCGACTGGCGCTGCTGCCCGAGGGGCGGCCGCTCACAGCGATCGCCGCTGCCCTGCTCTGGACGGTCAACATCGCGGCCCTGGTGTTCTGGTGCCGGCCCTCCATCCGCCGCTACCTCACCTGAGCCCACGGGGCCGGCTGCCGGTCAGGCCGTCCAGGACACCGAAAGATGTTGTGAAGGTGACAGTTTCAGGCTGGCACACCGGCGATGATTTCATCCAGATGTCGTGTTGTGAGAGATGGCTCCAGTCCACGCCCAGCATGTGCGCCACTACCGGCTCGTCGATCAGCAGGGGGCTCCCCACCCGGTGCTCGACGACCTCTATGAATCCCTCGACGCCGCCTGGGCTGAGGCCATGGGCTGGTGGCAGGAGCAGTTCGGGGCCACCCAGGACCCGGTGGAGATCGGCGTGGAGGTCAGCACGGCCAGTGGCGACTGGCGCACCCTCCGTTTCCCCGGTGGGTTTCCCGGCATCTGAGCCGGTTTCAGCGCCAGTCGGGGTCGTAGATCCTGAGGGTGGCGAATCCCAGCGACACGGCTGAGGGGTTGGGGCCCGCCGGCAGGGCCATGACCTGGAACAGGTAGGTGTCCGACATCGAGGGATTGGCCCATGGCTTCAGCATCACGGTGAGGGTCGATCCGGGAGGCACGGGCTCCGGAAACCGCACGGTGACCAGGCGCTCCTCCTGGTCGAACGCTGCCTCCACCGGCACGGCCGGGCCTTCGCGACGGGGTTGACCGAGAAAGGCGCGGGTGCGGCCGGGGCTGAACTGGAACTGGGTATCGACACCGCGCGTCTGGCGAAACTGCAACTCGCCGAGGGCGGCGCCGGCATCCTCCGCCAGGACCACGGTGAAGTAGTACTCGGCCGAAGGCTGGGAGACCGTGCTGTTGTAGCTGCGCAGCGTGACCTTCCAGGGGGGGCGCGTGAAATGGGTGGCCCCGCGCAGCTCCAGGGCCCTGAGCGGCGCCGGCGGCAACAGGCCCGTGGCAATCGCGCCGAGCCCTGCCGTCACGACCAGGGGAGCCAGGTGCCGCAGCAGGGTGGCGGAGACGCGGGGGGGGACGCCAGGCGGGGTCATGGCTTCGCGGGGGCCTGCTCAGACACTAGGTGGGCTGGTCAGAAAGGGCCGGGGATCCTGGTCGCGTCGGTGTCTCTGGGGCAGGGCGGTTCCCTGGCCCTGCGGGTCCAGGGGATCCCGCAGGGCGGTGTCCTCGAGGGCCTGACGCAGACGCCGCGCGGCGTGCAGCGGCATGTCGCGCGGCACGCTGATCCGGTCGCGCAGGTAGCGAAGCCCGGGGGCCGTTCCCGGCGGCGGCGGGCAGGCCATCGGGCTGATCAGCTCGGTGAGGGCACAGCGCAGGGCCGTGTCCATGGCCGGATCGGCCAGGGGGGGGCGTTGCAACAGCGTTGCGCGGTGGCGCAGCACCCGGGCCAGGGCCCGAAGGGCCGCGTCCGCCGGCTCCGCGGCGGCAGTTTCAGGGTCGGTGCCGTCGGCGAGGGTCAGGGGCCAGGGGCCGTGGTCGATGCGTCTGGCCAGCAGCTGTTGCCCGGCTGAGCCATTGGCGTAACAGCCCCCCATCTGGGGGGGGAGGTCGTGGGCATGGGTATGGAAATCGCCCTGGGTCCCGAGGTAAGTGGCGCGCTGCTCGAGGGCCCTGAACCAGCCGCCGATGGCGGGGTGCGCCTCGCGGAGCAGGAAGCCCTTGTAATAGGCCAGGGAGGCATTCATGCGCTCGAGGTAGGGCACGAACACCAGGTCGGCCGTGGACAGCTCCCCCAGCAGAAAGGGGCCGTCCCCGGCTGTGAGGGCCTCTTCCATGGTCTCGGCCCAGCGCTGGAAGCCCTGGCGCGCCTCCTGATCATCCCTGGGGCTGGACGCCGGGTAGCAGAGCCACTGGCACCAGGCACGGAACAGCATCCGCTCCAGCCGCCGCAGCGCCAGCACCTCCGGATCGCCCATGCCGCGCTGGAGGGGGCCGAAGGCCAGCTCCAGCTCCTCGAGGATCCGGTCGCTCTCGGTGATCAGGCGGCCGTCGAGCTCCAGGGCCGGCAGCATCCCGGAGGGCACCCGATGCCGGTACCAGCTCTCCTTCTCCCCGTAGCAGACCATCGTGACCTTGCGGATCCTGTAGGGGATCTGCCGTTCCTCCAGCCAGAGCCACACCTTCTGGCAGTAGGGACACCAGGCGTGGTGGTCCCGGTAGAGCGTGACGCGCACGGCGCTCTCGGACTGGCCGAAGAGCCGCAGCACGGCCTGGGCATTGGTGGGGCCATGGATCCGGGCCAGCTCCTCCTCCCCCGCCGTGGGTACGGGGGCGTGGGCCTCGAGCTCCTGCCACTCCATCACCGGCGTGGATGTCATCGGGCTGGTCAGGGGAGGCCCGTTCTAGGTGATGGCCTCGGCCTGCCGTTCGCGTCAGCCAGGCCAGGCTTCTTAGGCTTCACCACGGCAGTCCATTCCGTTCCATTCCATGTTTGACGCCTTCACCAAGGTCGTGGCCCAGGCCGATGCCCGCGGCGAATTCCTCAACCCCGGCCAGATCGATGCGCTCGCCGCCATGGTTGCCGATGGGAGCAAGCGCATGGACACGGTGAACCGCATCACCTCCAACGCTTCCAAGATCGTCACCAACGCCGCTCGCGATCTCTTCGATCAGCAGCCTGCTCTCATCGCCCCCGGTGGTAACGCCTACACCCACCGCCGCATGGCTGCCTGCCTGCGTGACATGGAGATCGTCCTCCGCTACGTCACCTACGCCATCTTCACCGGTGAC
>NZ_JBKKKY020000117.1:0-3715 GCF_046613545.2 Aphanothece microscopica RSMan92
CCCTCTTGTGGCCCCTGTGCTCTCCAGCCCCGTCGCGCTCACAGTGCGCGAGCGTCTGCCCGACATCCGCCTTCGCATGATCGAGGGCTATGGCGCGGGCGTGACCGGATGGGTGGCCGATGGCAGCGCCGATCTGGCAGTGTCCTACATTCCGCTCACCCAGGTTCGCCATCTGATTGATGGGGAAGTCCTGTTCGAAGACGAAATGTTCCTGGTCGGCGCGGACACGCTGTTCCAGCGCGACCACATTGGCGCCGCCGTCCGGTTCGCGGATCTGGAAGGGCGACCTATGGTTTTGCCCACTGGCCAGAACGGTCTGCGTCGTTGGCTGGACAAGGCGGCGCGCGATCAGGGCTTCGACCTGCGCCCCGCCCTAGAGATCGATGCCCTTTCGGCTCTGCTCGACACGGTCGCATGGGGGCATGGCTATACGGTTCTGCCGCGCTGCGCGATGCTCGACGATGTGCGCCAGCGGGCGCTCAGAACTGCCTCGATCTCCGATCCCGCGGTGCCGGCGCAACTGACGCTTTTCACCGCGCGGGGGCGCCAGTCGTCTGCGGTGGAACAGGTCGTGGCGGTGGTGAAGGCCCATGCCCGCAGCCTTCGGGCGGACGCTTGAGGCGTGCGCTTGCGCGCAGGTGATAGCTGTTAGAACCGCGGCCGCCTATGAACCCTGAGCGTTCATCGGCAGGTTTCCCGTCAGGTTTCTTTGCGGGGCAGGCCGATGAAAGCGCAGCATGCAGATCGTTCCATTCTGGCGGGACTGGCCCTGTCAAGCGCGCTGGCTGGCGGCGCCTTCGCCCAGACCGCACCCGCTGCGGCCTCGGGCTCCGGGGTGCGCACCCAGGACGCAGTGATCGTGACCGCCCGACTGCGTGACGAAACGCAGCAGGACGTGCCCTTGTCCATCGCGACCTTCAGCGAGACTGCGATCGAGCGCCAGCGGATCGACACGCTGGACAGGCTGTCCTTCCTGGTGCCCTCCCTGTCGGCGTCTGACCCGTTTGGGCGCAACAACCCCAGCGTGTCGATGCGCGGCATCGGGTTGGCCGGGATTGGCGATGAGCTGCCGGTGGGGATCTTCATCGACGGGGTCTATGTTTCGGGGCGCTCGAGCGCGAACCTCCTGCTGACTGACCTGGAGCGGATCGAAGTAGCGCGTGGACCGCAGTCGGCGCTCTATGGCCGCAACACGTTCGCCGGCGCCATCAACTTCATCACCCGCAAGCCGACAGATACGCCCGAAGGCTTCGGCGAAGTCACGGTCGGCGACAAGGACCGGTACGAGGCGCGCGCCGGTTTTTCCGGGCCGCTGGTCGAGGGGCTTCTCGCTGGACACCTGGGTGTGATCCGCAGGGACTGGGGCGGCTTTTTCGAGAACCAGAACCCCGCCGGTCCCGACCTGAACCGGCAGGAAACCACCGCCGTCAACGCCGCTCTGCGCCTGACGCCCAACGCGGCCTTTGAAGCGAACCTCCGGCTGAATTACGCGGAAGACGAGGATTCCACCGCAGCCGCTTTTCTGGTTCCCGCCAATGTGGCGCTGACCCTGTCCAACGGCGGATCGCTCGGCTTCTTCCGGGGCGATGCGCCGGAGAATCCCCCGCCGGGCATTGTGTGCTGTTCGGCCTCCGACGGCGTGCAAGGCTTCAGCCGCGAGACTTTCCGCGCCGCTTTGACCCTGACCTACGACGTCAGCGACGCCCTCACCGTGACGTCGATCTCGGCTTTCACGCAGGAGGACCAGCTTTACGACCAGGACGTGGACTATCTGGCCGACAAGCTGTTCACCTTCGGCAACATCATCAATCGCGAAGACGTCAGCCAGGAAGTCCGGATCGCTTATGCGGGCGAGCGGCTCACGGCGCTCGCGGGCGTCTTCGCCTATAACTTCCGCAACAAGTTCCGCAACGTGGCTTATGCGCAGTTCTTCCTGCCGCCGGCCGCGCGCAGCGCCAATCCCCTTCGCAACAACGGACCGTTCCTGTCCATCACCGAAACCCAGGCCGTCGCCGTTTTTGGTTCGCTGGGTTATGAGCTCCAACCGGGGCTGAACGCCACTCTGGATCTGCGCTGGGGCGAGGAGACCAAGACGTTCGACTATTTCCGCGGCGCGGCCTTCGTCGCCGACCCCCGGCGCAAGGCCACCTGGGATAGCTGGACCCCACGCTTCATCCTCGACTGGAAACCCACCGCAAACAGCCTCTGGTACGTCTCGGCCGCCAAAGGCTTCAAGACCGGCGGCTTCAACGATCAGATCAACATCTTCGACACCGAGCGCGCTTATGCGCCCGAAACCAACTGGACCTACGAGATCGGGACCAAGCAGGCGCTGTTCGATCAACGGCTGCTAGCCAACCTGACCCTGTTCTATGTGGACTGGACCAATCAGCAGGTGGTTTCAGCCTCGTCGCGCGGGCCGGCCAACAACACCTTCATCGCCAACGCCGCCCAGTCCTACTCCCAGGGCTTCGAGTTGGACCTCACCGCCCGGCCCACCGACCGGATCGATCTCACGGCCGCGATCTCGCTTTCGGACGCGAAGTTCGATTCCTATGTCGATCCTGCGCTGGCTGGCGTCGATCGCGCGACAGGCCAGATCGCCGCGCTGCCCGGCTTGCGCCTCGTGCAGCTGCCCAACGGGGTGTTCGGAGCCGATGTCTCCGGCAACCGGCTGCCGCGCGCGTCCAAGTGGCAGGCGGCGGTCAGCGGGCAATACACCCACCCGCTGGCTGATGCGGAACTCTACGCGCGGGCCGACCTGACCTTCCGCTCCACCCAGTTCTCGGAGCCTTCCAACTTCGCCGGAACAGGCGATCAGACGCGCGTGAACCTGCGCATCGGCTATGAGACCGACCGCTTCAGCATCGCTGGCTTTGTCGATAATGTATTTGACGATCGCACGCCGCCGGTCATCATCCGGTTCAGCGACTTCAACAGCTTCTTCGCCCAGCCTTTCCCCGGCGCTTTGAAGCGCGCCTTTCAGGTGACGCCGGCCGATGGGCGGACGTTTGGACTGACGGCGCGATACAAGTTTGGAGGCTGACCCCCATGCTGGATCGACGCGGCCTCTTCGGTGCGGCGATCGGCGCGGGGACCGCGGCCACGACGGCGCTCGCCGCGGAGCCGAAAGCGGTGCGTCGCGGCTACGTAAGCGTCAGCCATGGCCAGATCCACTACCGCGCTGTCGGGGAGGGGCGCCGCCCGCCGCTCCTTTGCTTTCACCATGTGCCCAACTCGGGCCAGATCTTCGAGAACGTCGCGCCCAAGCTGGCGAACGGGCGCCGAGTGGTAATCCTGGATACGCCCGGCTACGGCATGTCCGACCCCCTGCTCGACCCGCAGCGGATCGACGCTTATGCGCAGGCGCTGAGCGAGGCCGCTGTCGCGTTGGGGCTCGGGGGGAGGGCGGTTGATCTTCTGGGCTATCACACCGGCGCCGCGATCGCCTGCGAGATCGCCGTATCGGGCGGGCTGCGCGTCCGCCGTCTGGCGCTGTGCGCGGTGCCGGTGTTTTCCGCCGAAGAGCGCGCGAGCTTCGGCGCCCAGACCCCGATCCCCTTCGACGAGGACGGCGACTGGGCCAGAGAAGAGTGGCGCCGCTCCTGGCGCTGGCGCGGCCCGGGCCAGACGCGCGAGATGGTGCTGCGCACCTATGCCGAGAAGATGCGCCCCGGCGCGCGAGAGCGCGGCGCCACCGCGATCGCGGCTTACG
>NZ_JBKKKY020000118.1:0-3707 GCF_046613545.2 Aphanothece microscopica RSMan92
CACCCGTACAGCTACAGCTTATCCACAATGCAGCGGATCCACTCGTTAGCGAAGTTGACATCTACATTAATGGAGAGCGTCGCCTCGACAATTTCGCATTCCGCTCGGCAACGAGTTTCTTGGAACTCCCAGCTGATACCGATGTAAATGTTGGAATTGCTTTACGCAATTCGGAAAGTGTCGCGGATGTCGCTGTTCCGTTGACAATTAACCTGCCATCAGGACGCTATGTGGCAGTTGCCAATGGTGTCATTACGCCAGCAGGCTTCAAAGCAAATACAGATCAAGACGCAGAGTCGATCGGCTTCGAAGTATATTCCTTGACAAACATCCGTCCAAGCGCATCGACAGCGGGTAATGTGGACTTCGTTGTGTTCCACGGTGCAACGGATGCTCCAAAGGTTGACGTCCTGAACGGTGATGACGTGCTGATTCCAGGCCTTTCGTACGGACGCGTAAGCGACTATCGGAGCGTTCCAGCATCATCGTATAACATTGGTGTTGCGCCAGCTGGTGCGGGAGCGATCGCACGTTTCACAGCAGACTTGTCCAACTTGACAGGTCAGTCAATTGTAGTCTTGGCATCGGGATTTCTTTCGCCAGCGGAAAATCAAAATGGTCCTGCCTTTGGTTTGCTCGCCGTTCTCCCTGATGGTACAACTGCCCTCCTGCCCCCCTTATCTTCAAGCGTTAGCGAAGTTCTGGCACTCCCGAACACGGTTGTGATGCCCAATCCAACGAGTGCAATTTCTCGCATCGCCTTTACCCAGCCAGCCGCAAGTGATGTTCGCGTTTCCATCGTAGACGCAACTGGTAGCGTTCTGTCAACGCAGTCGTTAACCAACGTTGCCGAAGGACCGCAGACAATTGCTGTCGATACAACGCCTTTTGCGTCCGGTATGTACACCGTGCAAGTGACGTCAGGATCGTACCGTGCAACACTGCCACTCGCAGTCGTACGGTAATACAACCTTTAGCCGCTCACTGACACATAACGAAGCGCCCCTGCCGCAACGATGCGGCAGGGGCGTTCGTTTTTTCAAGAACGGGTTCGGTAAGAACACTGACGAGTTCCATACTGTATCGTTGCATAGTCCTCAAGACACCATATATGGCACGTTGCTCTGGTAGCTAATCGATTTGAACATGCATTCCCTGGCCTTCGTCATGAACCTTGAGAGGTACGACTACCTTATCGAGGTCTCTTCTGAACACTGACCGAACACGAACGTGATACCTCCTTCGATCCGAGTCCACTGTAATTACTCCTCACAAATGACCATCCTTACTGTTCAGAGAGGTTCTACCCTTAGGTAATACGCACCGCACGTGACGTGTATTGGAGGCGCTACGGTGGAATACGAGGGGCCCAATTGTATCGATTTTCATGCGTGGTCATTGGAAAAAGCCCAGAGGCACCATCTGCCGCTATGGAAATCTTCAGTCCACGGTTCACCACCAGCCGTTACGGCATGCATACCCTGACGTGTTATCAGAATCAGAGCTGAACTCCTTGTCATACTCAACCAACAAAGAATCTGCAACCTGCCTGTATTCTGAGCGAAGACAGTCAATGTGAGCAGGTATGGTTTATCGGTCCAGTGACAGGTTTTAAAAGGTGTCAGGCTGCATGTCTGTTGCTTGCAGTGATTGGTGGTTGATCGTCGTTTTTGCTATGTGGTCGTTCGGTAATGACGATGTTCAGCCACATGGTAGAGATCGCCTTTGCTTCAGCGAGTGACATGAAGATCTCCGCGTTGAGGACTTCCCGTCGGTACGTTCCCACGAAGCTCTCCGCAAAGCCATTCTGCCATGGTTTGCCAGGGTGAATGGTTGCCAGTGTGATATGGTGTCGTTTGGCCCACTGTTGTACGATGGTGGCAATGAACTGGCCTCCGTTGTCCGAACGAATGTACTTCGGCGTACCATGCTGGGCAACCAGCTCGTTAAGGACTGCCTCGACATCCGAGCCCTTGAATGATCGTCGTAGGGTGATGCTGAGGCCAAACGACGTGGCTTCATCCTTGACCAACAGTGCCATCATCTTCTGGCCTGTCATCAGTCGATCCTCGGCAAAGTCCATGCACCAGACCTCATGGGGTTGTATTGCCGTTGGATTGATCCGTATGCCTCGCCGGATCTTGCGCGATCGCTTTCGCCACTGTGCTGCGTAGCCGCTTTGCCGATAGACGCGGTACACCGTGCATGCCGAATAATCATACCCCTGCTCCCGCATCCAACCATACACCAGACGCTTTCCCCATGTGGGATGCTGTGTCACTACGTCATGGATGATTCTCCTGACCGGGGCGTCCTTGATCGGCTGTCGGAGCCGATAGGTCACCATCGAACGGGATACTCCTAGCAAGGCCGTTGCCCTGCGTTGTCCAAGTCCTCGACGAACGGCGTACATGACGGCCTGGACTCGCTGCCGTACGCCTACCATTTTTTTGATGCGATCTCCTTCATCACTTCGATCTCAAGATCACGCTCGGCTACCAGCTTCTTCAAACGAGCGTTCTCCTGCATGATCCGCTTAAGCTCCGAGACCTGACTCGGACCCATATCGCCGTACTTCTTACGCCACAAATAGATCGTGTGTGACGATACCTTATGCTTCTTCGCAGTGGCTGCTACCCCATGCGCATGGGATTCGCGAACGATACCTACGATCTGTTCATCGCTGAATTGACTCTTCCGCATCAGTGCTCCTTTGAGACATCTGTCTCAAATTAAGACCGGACCGATTTATTTAACCCACTCCATGGGGTTCGAATCCCTACGGGTCCGCCGACAGGAGAAGCCGCATCGCTAGTAGTGATGCGGCCTTTTGACGTTTTTGGGGGATGAAGCTATGTACGGGCATTGTCCGCCGTTGTGTGCCATTGTGCACCCGAGTTGGTCACATACGGGTCACATACGGGTCAAAGAATCAGGTGTCCTGAGACCGTAGTTTCCAGCCTCAAAGCAGCCGATCGACGACAGCTCGGTGCGGTGTCCGGGGCCGCTTTTCCATATTCGGTATCGTGTTCCTTTCTGCAGCCCTGCACCTCAAGAACGCTCTCACCGCACGATCACCACCTTCTCGGTGATGGTCTTGCCGTCGCAACGCACCGACACCAGCACCACACCCTGCGGATAGTCCGTTGCATCGACGGTCAGCCTTTGCTCCCCTCGCCGCTGCTGGTCGATGTCCGTGGTGAAGTCCCGCAGCACCCGCCCCGAGACGTCGGCTATGACGGCCTGACGGATCGCTCCGACACTGGCATAGGCATTAACGAACCGCACGTCGAACGACCCGCTGGATTCAAGTAGGAAGTGCACCATGGTTAGTTCAAAAGAAGAGGGTTACTTGCTGATGCAACACGCTCCTTTCAGAGACCAACCATGGAGCAAACATGGCCAGTGGATATCAGCAGGGAACCCAAGAACAAAGGTATGTGATGTTGGCCCTTAGTTGGCATGGTACGACTCAGCGGTCGATAGCTGAAACGCTCGGTGTGCCACCATCAACCGTCAGTCGAGAGCTTCACTGCTATAGTGGCAAGCGCGGGTATCGTCCTTTGTAGGCGCAAAGGAGCTGGGACGACAGTCAGGCGTGCGGACACGGGAGCCAGAGGTTCACGCGGGAGATGCAACTGCTGGTGGAAGTTGGTTTTCGCTACGATCGCAGTCCGGAGCAGATTGACGACCATTGTCAGTTGCAT
>NZ_JBKKKY020000119.1:0-3682 GCF_046613545.2 Aphanothece microscopica RSMan92
CTCCCCCTCGGTGCCGTTCGTGCGCAGTTCCTCGATCGAGTTGAACGACAGCACGCTCAGGTTGATCCGTCCTTGCTGTAGGAGATTCTGCGTGGCAGCGACACCGACGGCCTCAATCACATCGATGCCGTCGCCACCGTCGATGCTCTCGCCGGCCGGCGCGTCGCCCGCGCGGATGCGGAAGAGATCGGCACCGATACCGCCGATGAGCCTGTCGGCACCGGCGCCGCCGTCGATCGTATCGTTACCGGCATAGCCGTTCAGCGTCTCTATGCCGGCCGAGCCGAAAAGGCTGTCGGCGAACTGGAACAGGTTGTCTGGCGAGATGACCTCGTTTGGGCGAATTGCAGTCGCGAAAAAGTCATTGGGCTCAAGCTGGCGGGTCGTCTTGTTCATCGTCAGTTGTAGCTCGACACCGGTGACCTGGCTGTAGATCTTTCCAGTCTGGTCGATAACGTCGATCCTGTTCACGATCGAGCCCTGCTGGATGTAAGGTATAAGCTGGCCTTCGGTGTTCTGTTGCGTGATGAAACTGAAATTCCCGTAGAACCGGAAATACAGTTGCGGAAAGTTGGGAACGTTCGCCATCTGGATCGTGAAATACGAGCTCGCACCGGCTTGCTGCATTTCCATGATGACCAGATAGTCCCAGACCGTCATCGAATCCTGAGCGTAGTAGAACACGCCATTCGAGCTGCGATTGAGAATCGAGAAATTGGCCACGGGAACCTCCGGCGCAATCACGACAAGACAAGCACCAAGTCCGCACCAAAGCGGATTGAAGGTGAGTTTTATTGTGCGACGTTCATCACCGTGATGACGGTGGTCGGATATTTCACGATACACACAAACTGCTAGCCGGCCGCCGTAACGTCAATCGGCATTGCTCCGCGACAGATCAACGCAGGGCAATTCAATTCACGATGGGATGACGGAACGGATTGCGGCCTTTGCTCTGACAGTGCCGCTCACGCCACCACAAAATCTCCCGCCGTGACCAGCGGCGCGCCCGTGATCTGGGCAAGCGCGATGGCCGCTCCCGCGCCCGCGCCGTCGGGGTCGTAGTAGAGGATGCCAAGCCCCGTGGCGTAGAGCAGCGTGCCCTGCGCGCTGGTGGCGAAGGGCGAGGCGGCGGCGATGAAGTTGACCCCGTTGACGATGGCGGTGCCGGCCAGCAGGCCGAAGCCCGATCCTGTCAGCTGGAACCTGTCCTGGCCGCTCGTGAAGTCGAGGATGGAGTCGAAGCCGTTGCCCACCCAGCTGGCGAAGGCGTAGGTGTCAGCCCCCGCCCCGCCCGAGAGCAGGTCGTCGAAGTTTCCGCCCGAGAGGAAGTCCGCCCCGCCTTCGCCGAACAGCCAGTCATTGGCGTTGACGCCCCCGAACAGCGCATCCCCGCCATTGCCCGCGAACACGATGTTCTGACCCGTCTGGCCGATGAAGATGTCGCCATGGGCCGAGAGATAGAACGCCTCGACGTTACTGATGACATCGCCCGCTGCCTCGCCCGTGTTGGTGGCGGCGTTGGTGAAGTCCACCCTCACACCGGCGGCCGCGTTGGCGTAGCTGGCGTAGTCGAAGCCGCCCGCCCCGTTGATCTGGTCGGCGCCCAGACCCCCCTCGATGAACTCCGAGCCGGCCCCGCCGATGATGATGTCCCCGCCGCCGAAGCCGTAGATGTAGCCGCCAGCGCCCGCGTTGGTGAAGCTGTCGGCCGAGTTGGTGAGGTAGTAGGCCTCGAAGTTGGAGACTGTGTCGCCCGCCGCGGCGAAGGCATTGAGCGCCTGGTTGGTGAGATTCACCAGAACCGGCGCGCCTGCCCCGAACCAGGACACGGAATCGAAGCCCGCTCCGCCGTTCAGGCTGTCGCCGCCGCCCCCGCCGGCGATGAAGTCGGCGCCGCCGAGCCCTTCGATCACGTCGCGCAGGGAGTCTCCGGCCAGCAACTCGTTGGCGGCCGTGCCGTCGGTCATACGGCTCAGCTCATTGATGCTGGAGCGGATGGAATTGTCGCCGCCCGCATCGGCCAACGTGCTCGATCGGACATTGGCGACCAGGCCCCCCGTCAAGGCAGCAATCTCCCCTTCGATGGTGGAGCCTGTGGCGACGAAACTGGTTCCAATGGTGTTGCCGAAGGGATTGAATGCTTGATGCATCAGGTTGCCGCCATCGCTCCATCCGACGACGAAGAAGCCGTTGGAGAGCAAGGTCAGGGATGGATTGTTCTGATCTCCGGCGGTCGGTTCATTCACCCGGAAGACCGTGGTGCGGTCGCTGCCGTCGGCGTTGTAAATCCGCGCGCTGATCTCTGTTCCGCCAAGGCCCCAGGAATTGTCGGTGTAGGCCACGACGAAACCGCCATCAGCCAACCCCAGCACCTGCACGTCCTGATTGATGGAGCCGTCGGCGCTAACAAGGAAGCCTGAATCCAATGCAACCCCGGAGGCGTCATAGCGCCGGGCCACGATTGAGTCCTCGCCGCCGCCGGCCGGTCTCTGAGCCCAGGCGATCACGAAACCCCCGTTGGCAAGGCCCGCGACTGACGGAAAAGTGGAGTCGGCGGCGATTGAGGGCGCGGCGAAGATGACGCCGCCGGCCGCTGTTCCATCGACGTTGAAGCGCTGCGCGTAAATGTTGAAGTCCGATCCGAATTCTCGCATCCAGGTGACCACGAAGCCGCCGCCGGTCAGCCCTGCAACATCGGAGCGTGTATCGAAGGATGCGTTGGCTGACACCGTGATGTCAGTTCCAATCGGATTGCCCGAGGTGTCGATCAAGCGAGCCCGGATGTCGCCGTTTGGATCGGTGCTGTTGTCGGTGTAGCTCACCACGAACGTCCCATTGGCCAAGCCCGCGATGCTTGCGCCATACTGGGCGAAGGGGACGATCCCGTTGACCGTGAACTGCGTGGCGACAGGCGCGCCTGTCGCGTTCACCAATCGCCCCTCGACCGATCCGCCGCCCGCGATATCTTCCCAGGCACCGAGATAGCTAGCCCCGTTGACGCTGGACGCGATGGCCGGATTTCCCTGAGCGCCGGCTGTGACGGTGTTGTTCATGAAGAACGAGGCTGTTCTGGACTGCCAGCTATAGGTGATGGTGGCCATCTCGCTGCTTCTCCCAATGCGCGCCGCTTCAGGTTCGCCGAGACCGGCGCCGGAGTTCGGACTGTATAAATACGCCATACTGAACGGAGCATAGAAATGACCTAGCGTCAGCTCCGGAGTTCACGATTGCGATTGCGCAGCCTCAATCCATGAAGTGGCAGAAGCTGCGCATGCACCCTTTGTCGAAATCAGAGAGCGAAATGCTCACCTTGCTCACGCCACCATAAAATCTTCCGCCGTGACCACCGGCGCGCCCGTGATCTGGGCAAGCGCGATGGCCGCTCCCGCGCCCGAGCCGTCGGGGTCGTAGTAGAGGATGCCGAAGCCCGTGGCGTAGAGCATCGTGCCCTGCGCGCTGGTGGCGAAGGGCGAGGCAGCGGCGATGAAATTGACGCCGTTGACAATGGCGGTGCCGGCCAGCAGCCCGAAGCCCGAGCCGGTCAGCTGGAACCTGTCCTGGCCGCTCGTGAAGTCGAGGATGGAATCGAAGCCGTTGCCCACCCAGCTGGCGAAGGCGTAGGTGTCGGCCCCCGCCCCGCCCGAGAGCAGATCGTCGAAGTTTCCGCCCGAGAGGAAGT
>NZ_JBKKKY020000120.1:0-3588 GCF_046613545.2 Aphanothece microscopica RSMan92
TTCTCCCCGGCGGAACACCAGGTCGATCGAGCCGGTGAGAAAGCCCCGACTGGCCACATCCAGCTCCGCGAGGCGGCTGGCGTAGGTCCGGCCGAAGGCCCCGCCCGGGCAGGTTCGGAACGGCCGGGCCAGGTCATCGGCCCGCACCATCCCGAGCGGCAGGTCGAAGTTCATCTCGTTGAGCCGTTCCGAGCCCTCCAGTTCGGCGAGGTGGAAGGGGCCGAGGGCTCCGCCCATCGGACTGAGGCGGAGGGCCTCGAGACCCGCGAGCAGTCCCGGCAGGTGCTCCGGACCCAGGCCGCTGCGCTGCAGCTCGCGGCTGCACAGGCCGGCCTGGGCCGCGGCGGCCTGCCGGTAGTTGAGCTGTTCGAGGATCCTGTGGAGGCAGTCGCCGGCCTGGGAACCGCGCGGGAAGTCGGCCAGCGGACTCTCCCCCGGCCAGTTGTCAGCCAGCGCGGCCTGGTCGCTCGGGTCCGGATCCGGTTCGCTCACCAGGCCATCGGTCTCGCGTCCCTCCTCCAGGGCCTGGGGGGCCGCGGCGTGGCTGCCCTGGGTCCAGCGGCTGTAGCTGTAGCGCCCCCAGCGGCGGTCCAGTTCCCAGGTCGGCACCGGGCCGCACTGCAGGGCCGGCTCAACGGCAGGCGCGGCAGGCGCTGGAGGGTTGACCACGACCCCGGCCGGCGGCGGATCCAGCACGGCCAGGGGGAGCTCCCGCCGGTCGATCTCGGCTTCCAGCCGGGCGCGCCACGCGGCATCGCCCAGCGCCGCATAGGGATCCTCGCCGCGGCCCGGCACGGGGTCCTGCGCGAACAGCCAGGGGTGCAGCGGGTTGCCCTGCTGGCCCGCCGCCGGCCCCCAGGCCAGCACGAGCAGCTGCTTGGCCCGGGTGGCGGCCACGTAGGCCAGCCGCTCCTGCTCCTGCAGCTCGGCCAGCTCATGCTGAACGGCGGCCCCATGGCCCCGGCCCCAGTGGCTGTTGAGGTGCAGGTCCAGCACAGGCTGGGGTGCCTCGGGGGGCTGCCAGCGCACCCCCAGGCGCACGGCTCCACCGCCTGCCGTGCGGCTCCGGGGTGCCTTCCAGAAGAATGGCGAGATCACCACGGGGTACTCCAGCCCCTTGCTGCGGTGCACGGTGACCACCCACACCGCCGCATCCGCCACGTCGCTGTTGGGTTGCTCAGCCTCCGGGGGATCCCGGTCCGGCTCCAGGCGCCGCCGGCGCAGCCAGTCGGCGGCCGCCGCTGGCCCCAGCTGGTCGGCATGGAGTCGCTGCTGCACCAGTTCGGCGCACTGCTCCAGGTCCGCCAGCAGCCTGCCGCCCATGGCCAGGCGGGCCAGGCCGGGGGCGTTCAGCAGGGTGCTCAGCACCCCCAGCAGCCCCCGACCGGGGAGCTGCTCGGCCCCTCGGGCCAGCTGGCCCGCCAGCTCGCTCCACTGCTCGGGCGTGGCTGCGGCGATCGCTGCCGCACTCCAGCCCAGCAGGGGAGAGGCGGCCAGCAGCCGCAGCCGGCCGGGATCGGCGGGCCTGGCCAGAGCATCGAGAAACCGCTGCAGCGCCGTGGCCGCGGCGCTCTCGAACACATCGCCCTTGCTCACCAGCCGACTGGCGATGCCGCTGCGCTCCAGGGCAGCGCGGAGCCTCTCCGCCTGGCTGTGGGTGCTCACCAGCACGCACAGGTCACCGGGGGCCTGGCCGGCGTTGAGCAGGCCGGCGGCGAAGCTGGCGATCCGGCCGGGGAGCCCCTGGTCCAGGGTGGTGGCGCTCACGGGTTTCTCGCCCGTCGCGCGGTCGCCGCCCAGCCAGAGCAGCTGCAGGGCTGGGGCGGGGCTGGAGGCCCCTGAGGAGGCTGGCGCCTCTACCGGGGGTGCCTCTGCCGGGGTCGTCTCTGCCGCCGTTGCCTCTGCGGCGGCTGCCCGGGCCCGCACCGGTGGCACCGGCAGGTCGGAGCGGCGCAGTCCCGGTGCCATCAGGGCGTTGAGGGCGGCCACCAGGGCCGGCGTGGAGCGGTAGTTGTCGGAGAGCGCGTACACCCCTCCGCCGTCGCGGGCGGCGGCCTCGGCCCTGCGGTAGGTGGCCAGCTCACCGCCGCGAAAGCGGTAGATGGCCTGCTTGGGATCGCCCACCAGCACCAGGCGGTGCCGGGCGGGATCGAAGGCCTGCGACAGGATCCGCCATTGGATCGGATCGGTGTCCTGGAACTCGTCGATCAGGGCGGCGGCGTAGCGCTCGCCCACGGTCTGGAGCAGCGGCCCCGGCGCCGCGGCCGTCTCGCCCGGATCCAGGCCCTCCAGCAGCTGGCCGAAGCCCACCCTGCCGCTTCGCTCCCGCCGCTGCCGCAGCTCGGCTCGCCCCCAGTGGGCGGCATGGAGCAGGGCCGCTTCCGCCGGACCCTCCATCACCGCTGCGATCGCTTCCAGCAGGGGGCGCTGGGGCAGGGAAGGCTCGGGTCCGTCCACCAGGCGGGCCACCTTGAGAAAGCTGCCGGGGTGGAAGTAGGTCCTGAGGAGGTCCTGCCGGCGCGTGGCGGCGTAGTCCCCCCCGGGGGGCATGCCGCCGATCCAGGCGCTCACTTCCCCATGGCGATCCCTGCTGACCCGCGGGGCATAGGGCTTGGTGTCGCGGAGTCCCAGGGCCCGCCACTCGGCCGCCGCGCTGAGGATGTCGGCCTGGAGTGCCTCACCCCGCTCCGCCCAGCGCTGACCAAACCGCTCCCAGGCCTCCTGCCAGAGAAGCTCCAGCTGGGGCGGCAGCGCCTCGTCGGCGCGGATCCCCGGGGGCAGCGGGTCGAGCTGGAGGGCGGGATCGCCATCCAGCCTCTGCAGGATGGCGAAGAGGTCGTCGGGCCCGTTGAGCGCCTGCCGCACCCCTCCCAGCAGATGGGTCGGCAGGGGCAGCAGCTGCTGGCACCAGTAGTCGTGGCTGATCTGGCGGAGCAGGGAGGGGCTGTCGGTGTCGACGCTGAGCCCGGGGGGCTGGGCGGCCTCCAGGGCCTGCCGCTGCAGGGTGCGCAGGCAGAAGCCATGGATGGTGGTGATGTCGGCCCCATCGAGATCCTCGAGGGCGAGCAGGAGGCGTGGCTGCAGCTGGCGGGCCCGGGGGCGCGCCCAGTCGAGCCAGGCATCCAGCGTCGGATCCGGGGGATCGAAGGCGGGATCATCGAGGCCGCTGAGGGCGGCCTGCAGGCGCTTGCCGATGCGATCGCGCAGCTCCGCCGCGGCGGCCTCGGTGAAGGTGACCACCAGGAGCTGGCCCAGGTTCAGCTCGGCTTCCGCGATGAAGCGCAGCACCAGGTGGGCGAGGGCGAAGGTCTTGCCCGTGCCGGCGCTGGCCTCCAGCAGCCGGAGTCCTGGCCCCAGCGGAAAGCCGTTGGCCTCGAAGGGTTCGCTCATCCCACCCGCTCCAGCAGCGGGCCCAGCAGCTCGGACGCCCGATCGGCGAAGTCCGCTCCGATCAGCAGCTCCCCGGGCAGATCGTGGCCGAAGCACAGGGCCTGGGCCGGGTCCTCCCTCTCGCCCCGCTCCATGGCCCCCCCCTCCCAGCGGCCGATCGCCTTCTCCTTGCCGCGCTCCAGAAAGGTCCAGCCCGTG
>NZ_JBKKKY020000121.1:0-3582 GCF_046613545.2 Aphanothece microscopica RSMan92
TGATCCGGCAGACGAAGGCGTCAGCCAAGCAGGCCGCCGGCGCCCTGCCCGGCTGGCTGGACAGCGCCCGTCGTCAGCAGGACCTGATCGAGACCATCCGCACGACGATCGAAAAACCCCGCACCGAGGTGCGGCGGGTGCCGCTGGACGACATCCGCAACCGCCTGAACGCGCGGCTTGACGAGGTGCGCGACCGGCTTGTCTTTGGCGACACGACCGACCGGCTGGCCGTCACCATCGCCACGCTGGAAAAGCTGGCCAAGGAGGCGGCCGATGACGACATGGCGCGCCTGATCGCGTTGGGCGCGAGATACGACACGGTCAGGACCGGGCTGCGCGATGCGCTGGCCGATGCGCAGGGCCCGGTGGCCGGGCTGCAGCCGTCGCCACTGGGCGCGCTGATGGCCGCGCGGCTGACCGCCATCGACGCCCGCCGCATCGCGCTGGATGCCCCGGCGGCCGACCTGTTCGACCTGGCCTTCAAGGTCCAGGAGATGGAGGACCTGCGCGCCGAGCTGGACGGCATCGATCCGGCGGCGCTGCAGGCGCTGGTCGACGCCTATCAGCAGCTGGAAGCCGACCTGCGGCAGGTGGTGCAGAAGGATCAGGCCGATCTGGCCGTATTGCCGCCCGCGCCGGTGACCGCGATCCTGCAGGCCCAGAACGATGGCTGCCGCGCCGCGATCACGCCGCTGGCCCAGATCACCAGCCCCCAGGCGCTGGATCATGCGCTGGTGATGCTGCGGAAGACCGATGACGTCTATCGTGACGCCAGTTCCGGAACTCCCGGCCAGATCAAGGAAATACAGGACTATCTTGATCTTCTGCGCGAACTGGATGCGGCGCATGCCGACAAGGTCCGCGCGGCGGGTCAGCTGCCCGCCTCGCTGATCCGCACCGCGCTGCTGGGCAGCCTGTCGGCCCAGAGCGCCAAGCGCCAGCCGCTGGCCGATGCGACGGATATCCGCAAGCTGCGCGAACAGACTTCGGGGCTGAGGGCCGTGCTTTCGGGCATGCAGGGTTTTGACATCGACCTCTACCGCCGCCACGCGGCGGCCTATCAGGACGGGGCGGCAACGCTTCTGTCGCATATCGCCGCCAAGACCCGGGAACTGGCCGCCCTGCCCGATGCGGGCGTCCGCGCCATCCTGGAGGGCAGTCTTGCGCAGATCGAGGCCGAGTTTCTGCCGCTGGCCCAGATCGCCCTGCCCGCGCAGGTGGAACGCAAGACCAAGGCGCTGGCCGACCTGCAGAAGCGCGTGCTGGCCATCGACGCCGCAGGCATAGCCCAGGCCATCGACGACCATCGGCAACTGTTGGCCGACGTGCGCCAGCAGATTGACGACCAGGTGACGCGGATCGCGGGCGCTATGCCGCAAAGCGCACAGGACGCGCTGCGCGACATGTTCCTGAAGCGCCACGCCGCCCTTGTGACCTTTGCCACCATCGAGGAACTGGCCGAGCGGACCAAGGGCCTGAGGACCCTGTCCGCCGATGTGGCCAAGCATCAGATCAAGACGCCCATCCCGCCCCAGACCTTTGCCCGCGCAGACCAGCATGTGGCCGATGCCCAGGGCCGCATCAACACGATGACGTCCCCCAAGCTCCAGCAGGCCGCGCAGGTCGCGCTGGACAAGCTGCAGGTCCGGCTGGACCAGCTGCGTCTGGGCGAAACGGCCGAGGGGATTCCGGCGTCGATAGCCGTGGGCAAGAAGAACGAGGGCCAGCTTGCCCTGGTCGACCTCAAGCCCAGCGAAGTGATGCAGGCGCTGGACAAGGCGATCAAGGCCCTGGACGCGGCGCTGGACGACGACACGGGCAAGCAGATGCTGGATTTCGAGGGCGGCGAAAAGTTGGCCGACGGGCTGTGCCAGATGTATTCCACGCTTGTGGCCTTTGGCGCCAATCACAAGGGCGTCTCGCCGGTCGAGGCGCTGGCGGTGCAGCGCTACACGGGCGACGACTATACCGACATGAACCTCAACCGCCGCGGGGTGAAGACCGATCCGCGATTGAAATTCCTGAACGAGACCACCGACACCGCGCTGGAGAAGCTGCCCGAATACCCCGATGCCGCCTGGCCCACCTACCGCGCCGAAACCGCCTGGTCGCAGGATGTGGTGGACAAGCGCTATGTCCAGGGCCGCCAGTTCGAATGCGGCGTGCTGTGGAGCACAGGCGCCCGCGGCGTGGCCGACCTGTCCCACAACTCGCCCGCCTTCATTCACGTGATCTATGGCAAGAAGGGTCGCGATGTTGCCGCCCTGTCGGCCCACAGCGGTGAAGGGGGCAGGCAGCAACCTGGCTATGATTTCAACCCCGCCGCCGGCCGGGGCGAGGTGCTGTTCCCGGCGGATTCCAACTTTGTGGTGACCGAGCGCAAGGACCCGCCCGATGCGCCCGTCCCGATCCGCTTTGCCCCCTACAAGGGCGATGTCACCATCACCACCCGCCTGAAGGAAGTGTCCAATGGCTGACAGCGACGACGCCTTTCTGCGCCATGACACATCGGCTCCGGCCGCTCTGGAAGGCAAGTTCGACCGCAACCGGCACCTGCTGCCGATCTTTGCCGGGCCTCAGGGGGCGGACCCTGCCCTGCCCGACCAGACCGAGGCCGACTTTCTGGACCGCGCGCGGGGCTGCCTGCTGGGGCTGGCCATCGGCGAGGCGATGGGGTCGTCGGTCGAATACCTGCCGCGCGACGGCTTTGACCCGGTCACGGGCCTTGCGGGGGGCGGGCCGCTGGACCTGGCGGCCGGGGAGTGGACCGATGGCACCGCGATGGCGCTGTGCCTGGGGCAGTCGCTGCTGGACTGCCAGACGGTCGAGCAGCATGACTTCATGACGCGGCTGGCGGCCTGGATCACGACGGGCGCGCAGACCGTGCAGGGCCGCAGCCTGGCCGTGGGCGCCACCACGCGGGTCGCCATCGACAGCTTTCTGGACGATGACGAGGCCGCGGCAGGCACCGCCGAGGCGACGGGGGCGGGCAACGGGTCGCTGATCCGGCTGGCGCCGGTGGCGATCTTCGCGGCCCGCAGCCCCGAGGCGGCGCGGTTTCTGGCCACCAAGCAGTCGCGCGCCACGCACGCCACGATCGAGGTGCTGGACGCCTGCGAGCTGTTCACGGCGCAGCTGGTCGATGCGCTGCGTGGTGCGGGCCGGGATCAGGCGCTGCGCCCGCGCGTGATGCAGCTGACGCCCAACACGCTGGCCATCAACGGCGGCGAATGGCGCGGCAAGACGCGCGATCAGGTGCGGTCCGGCGCCTATGTGGTGGATACGCTGGATGCCGCGCTCTGGGCGGTGGGCACCACCGACAGCTTTGCCGATGCGGTGCTGACGGCGGCGAACCTGGGCGGCGATGCGGCCGGGGTGGCCGCGGTCGCGGGGCAACTGGCCGGGGCGCTGTACGGGGCGGCGGCGATCCCGCCCGACTGGCGCGCGGGCGTCGCCTGGGCCGACCGGCTGGAGACGATGGCCGCCGATCTGGCGCGCGAAGGGGCGGTGTCCTATCCCGGCTGACCCCCCCGCGCGGCGCCGGCCTCGCCCGCGCCCCGGGGCAGGCCGCTTGGCCGAGGG
>NZ_JBKKKY020000122.1:0-3566 GCF_046613545.2 Aphanothece microscopica RSMan92
ACCAGGAGTCGCAGAGCGCTCCAAAGCGGCAACCACCCCCTCGTCAGGCTGCATCAACAACTGAGGCCTGGCAAGCCTTGGCGACTTGACAGCGGTTAGGAACTCAACGGCTCGGCTTACAAGTCCCATGTCTGGCGAAAAGCCTGTCAGGCCATGGGGTTGAAGGCGAAGAAGACCAGGCCCTACACCCCGAGGACCAACGGTAAGGCCGAGCGGTTCATCAAAACCCTGCTGGAGGAGTGGGCGTATGTGATGCCCTATGGCTCCTCAGCGGCTCGCAACGAGCTGCTGACGGCCTACCTGCGGATCTATAACGGCCGTAGGTGCCACATGGCCCTGGGTGGCCTCACCCCCCAGCAGCGGCTTGGTCAGCTGCAGGCATGAACAACCTGGTGGGAAATCACACCTAAGGAAGCTCTGAGCAACAAGGACTTGAGCGGCTCCTGAGATCAGACCATCGCTGGATTGCTCCTCCGGCTGTGCTCAGGGATTTATATGTGCGCAATCAAGGTGATCTTATGCCCCATTTCTGCTGCCTTGCACCCGTGAATGGCCTCATTCGGGCACACCACGCCCCTGATTATGAAGTAGTAAGCAACTAACGCCGCGCCAGGAACAGATTCGTCAGTGCAGCCAGCACGCTCACCTTGCAGCGGTTCTTGGCCATGCCACGCAGCCTGGTCTTCTGAAACCCCAACTGCTGATTGATCACGCGAAAGCGATCAGGGCCTGCCACGGCACCACCGAGTCCATCTCAGCCAGGCACTTCTCACGCTTGGTGCGCTTCTTGGCGGTGGTCTGCTCGTAATCTCTAAATCCCAGCTGCTTGCCGCCCATCACCCCAGTCCAGGACTGTGATCACAGGATCATTGTCCCGTGATCACCCTGGGTTTTTCAGGGTTTCCCTAACGCTCGACGGATGAGCAGCAGCCATGAGGGGGTCCCCAAGGCATCTCTATTGTGTAAAATGTGTCGTTAGTGAAGCCAGAAGAATGACCTGGAAGCCCAAGAAGCTCTATTCGCAAAATTTTGAAGACTTATACCTTTGGAGGCTACTTAGGGATAGAAATACTGGCTTCTACATTGACGCCGGGGCATTCCACCCCCAGATCGATAGCGTAACAAAAATATTCTACGACCAAGGATGGAATGGCATTAACATCGAGCCTTTGCCAGATAAAGTTAGACTGTTTCAGGCGGAGCGGCCTAGGGACATTAATTTACAGCTGGCTGTTTCCCAGTCTTCAGGAAAGGCAGACTTTCATGCATATGGAGGTTCCGGCCTCGGGTCCCTTAAGCACACCTCAATAAAGATGAGCTCAGAACATGCTCAACAGCACTCTGTCATCGAGGTCAGAGTTGCCACGCTAAGGGAAGTTGTTGATGCATACAACCCATCAAAGATTGACTTTCTCAAGATTGACGTTGAAGGAAGTGAGCTAGATGCTCTAAAAGGTTTTTTTGTCGATGACCTGAGACCCGGCCTACTCCCCTCTATAATCGTAGTTGAGGCCACTGAGCCGAACTCTCGCATTGAATCCTTGGCTAGGCAAGAGTCCAATAACTTGCTTGAGTCGGAAGGATATCTGCGATTCTTCCACGATGGTCTAAATGATTACTTCTGCAGACACCACGATTTTGAGCGATTTCGAGATCTGTGTGTCCCCCCTAACGTTTTCGACGGAGTCCCAGCGACCCCATCCGCAATTAATGCTCTAGAAGAAAAGCTAAGTGAGAAAAATTCCAAGGCAAAGCTAAACGAAGAGCAGCTAAGAATTGCCACGAACGAAATTGGCCTGCAGCTAGCTAAAATCAAAGAACTCCAAGAGGACAGAGAGAGGCTGGAAGCCGATATGAGGGGTGAGCAACAAAGACTTCTCGGAGAAATTTCCTCTCTGGAGCTAAAAGTAAACGAACTTAGCCTGGAGGTCGAACTCTATTCCGCAAGACTTGCACAGACCCAGGATGACTTAAAAAGTTATTACAGCGAGGCTATGGATGCGCGTGATCTCCTTAAGCGGCAACAGGACAAGCTTATTTGGCTCAGGGCCCAGCGGCAGCTCGCGGAAGATCTTATTTCAGAATATTCCACTAGGCTGCATCACTTCCAGCAAACCTTCGGCCGAATTGCCGGCGGCAATGGCTTTAGTCCTTGACACTTGAGCCCTCTCCCTAGGCTGATTCAGCGTCCGTCACAGGTTCTCGTGCCGAGGCTGAGAGCATGGGTTGAGGTTGACGGAATGGGGCCCTCCCTGTGCCCGAAAGCGCCTCGTACTGCCAACAATCTTGATCTGAATCTGACCAGCCACCTCAAGGCCATCCCGGACGCCCGGATGCTGCGTGGGGTGCAGATTCCGGCTTGGTACCTGCTGCTGCTGGCGGTGCTGGGAATCCTGAGCCGCTGCCAGAGCCTGCGATACCTTGAGCGTTTTGCAATCCGCCACAACAGCGTGTTGATCGAGGTGCTGGGCCTAGTGTCCCGTCCCGGAGATTTGCGAGCAAAGTCGCTGGAGCTTCTCCAGGATTGAATCCGCCGTCGCGGTCCAGTTGAACGGGGCCTTGGTCTTGTTGTAGGCCGCCACGAACTTCTCGATTTTGGCGATCAGTTCCTTGATGCTGGAGAAGCTGCCGCGCCGGATGGCCCGCTGGGTGATGATGCCGAACCAGCGCTCCACCTGGTTCAGTCAGGAGGCGTAGGTGGGCGTGTAGTGCACGTGGAAGCGGGGCCGCTGTGCCAGCCAGGACCTGACCTTGGCGTGCTTGTGGGTGCAGTAGTTGTCCACCACCAGATGGATGTCCAGATCTTCCGGGACGGACATCTCGATCTGGCGCAGGAAGCCCAGGAACTCCTGGTGCCGGTGGCGGGGCTTGCACTGGGTGATCACCTCGCCGGTGGCGACGTCCAGAGCGGCGAAGAGGGTGGTGGTGCCGTGCCGGATGTAGTCGTGGGTGACGCCTTCCACGTAGCCCAGGCCACCGGTCCAGCGATACGAATGGGAGCGGCCCGGGGACCTGATCCACATCGATGTCAAGCAGCTGGCCCGGTTTCGCCAGGTGGGCCACCGGATCACCGGCAATCGCCAGCAAGGGCGCTCCTACGGCGTCGGCTACGACAAGGTTCACGTTGCGATCGACGACGCCACCCGCCTGGCCTACGTCGAGGTCTTGCCCGACGAGAAGGCGCCGACCACGGTGGGCTTCCTGAGCCGTGCGGTGGCCTGGTTCAACAGCCAGGGGATCGAGTGCCGGCGGGTGCTCAGTGACATTCATCCTGGGTGCATCCCAATCAGGTCATCGCCAACGGCCGGTGGCGGGGTTTCGATTGGGACCGGTGCCTGCCTGGAGCTACTGCTGTGCGATTGGAGCCTGATCCCTTTGGATCTGGACTCCTTGCCTGTTGACCGTGGCCCCAGGCAGGAGCACGCCGGCGCTGTGCTCCAGCCCTGTTAGGAACCCGGCGACACCAAAGACCACGAGGTCTGTTCTGGTGATCCCTCATAGCGAATGTCAGGTGCCGGCTCGCGTCGTCGTGTCATTCACCACCCCCATCCCCTACTCCCTGGAGG
>NZ_JBKKKY020000123.1:0-3555 GCF_046613545.2 Aphanothece microscopica RSMan92
GAGCGTGACCTGATGGCCATGCGGCAGGTGTGGGACCTCCTTCGAACCGGTGCCGTGCGCATGTGGGGTGAGATCGGGCGCACCACCTGATTGGCCTTGCCCACCACCATCGGACTGATTCCCTGGTTCGTAACACGAGCTACAGGCAGCCTGACAATTCACTGGCTTAATAGCTATCGGGCTGGATCAGGCTCAGGCCGCAATCCTTCCCGCTGCGCATCTCAGGATGATCGGCCCTGGGCACATCTCTTGTGGTTCCGTTTCTCGGTTCCCGAAGCCCCCGATCTCTCCACTCCCACCCATCTCGGGCACGTTTCACCATCCTGCTGGATCGGTGGTGTGCTGGCCTGTCCGCGAATGCCTGTTCGCATGGAATCGGCTTTCCCCGATTCCATCCCGACGTCGTCTTCCTGGCTCCCTGAGCTCAGGCTGAGTCGTCCCCCATCCCTATTTCCATATCTCCATGGCAGATCCTGCTTCTCAGATGGATTACGTCTTACCCAATGAGCTCGTTGACGGCATGATTGCCGCCGGCGGCAAGAAATCCACCGTCAGCGTCAGGAATCTGCTGATCCGGGGTTTCTACTCGGGTTCCGTGCTCGGACTGGCCCTGTGTCTGGCCCTGACGATCATGCACCAGACCGGCATCCCCTGGATCGGCTCGCTGATCTTCCCCTTTGGATTTGCCAGCATCATCCTGTTCGGCATGGAGCTGGTCACGGGGAACTTCGCCCTCCTGCCCATGGCGGTCTGGGCGGGCAAGACGACCTGGAGCAAAACCATCCGCAACTGGATCTGGGTCTGGATCGGGAACTTCCTGGGCACCGGCCTGGTGGGCATCCTCTTTGCCATGAGCCTCACCAGCGGCGGCACCGCGGATCTGGCGGCGGGTTCGGGCGACTGGGTTGGCGTGGCCAACAAGATCATCGGCCTGAACAAGGCCAACGTGATCGTCAAGTACCAGTCCCTGGGAGCGCTGGGCTTCTTTCTTGCCTTCCTGCGGGGCCTGATCGCCAACTGGTTGGTGTGCCTGGGCGTGACCCTGGCTCTGGTCAGCAAGAGTGTGCCCGGAAAGATCCTCGCCTGCTGGTTGCCGATCACGGCGTTCCAGGCGCTGGGCATGGAGCACATCGTCGTGAACATGTTCCTCCACACCACAGGCCCCCTGCTCGGCTCCGGGGTCAGCTTCGGTCAGATCGCCTTCTGGAACTATCTGCCGGTGACCCTCGGCAACATCGTTGGCGGCATGGTCTTCATCGGCATGCTCTTCTACAGCACCCACCGCACATCGGTGGATAACGTGCTGCCCCGTGTGCACGATGAGAAGCTGGAGCGGGAGCTCGCCGCCGAGCTGGGTGCCCGCTGATCTGCCCTACCCTCAGCAGACAGTCTGAGGCTGGATCGCCTGAATCCCCGGCCCGTAGCCGGGGATTTTTTCATGGAGCTTCGCCGTGTTCGCTCCCTGCCAGATCCCGGCTGAGCAGCCAACAGAAAGCCCGCCGGAAGGCGGGCGGAAGGCACAAGTTGAGGTTGGGGATGATCCGACCCGACCTCGCCCCTGGGGGCTCATGAGAGGCTCACCACTTCTTGTAGGGGAGAAACTTTCCGCACATGGTCACCTTCACGCGCGCACCAGCGGGATCCTCGACTTTGTCGACATCCAGGGTGAAGTCGATCGCGCTCATGATGCCATCGCCAAACTTCTCCTGAATCACATCCTTCAAGGGCATTCCATACACTTGCATGATCTCGTAAAACCGATAGATCAGCGGGTCTGTCGGGATCACAGGATCCAGCGACCCCTTGGTCGGGTAGGCCTGCAGAGCTTCCATGGTGGCGCTGTCGAGATCGAGGATTTCCCCCAGCTTGGCGGCTTCTTCGGCTGAGGCTGTTGACTGCCCGTAGAAGAGGGAGGCGATCCAGACTTCATCCCGACCAAGCATGGATTCCAGGTCAGCAAAGCTGAGATTCTTGGCTTTTTTGGCCGCCAGCAGTGTCGATACCATATCAGGTGATGAGTCGCAGGAAAATGAACGCAACATCGGCTCTCTCGCCGTGGTTAGCGTTGCCCGAAGGGGCTTAATCATGGTCTCCTGAAAGGAGAGATTTCCGTGTCACGATTGTTACCTCGTTCTGCCCCGCCTCTGGCTCGGTCCAGCCCGGGATGCCCGGGGCCCCGGCCGGCCGGCGGCCGAACTGGGCCACCAATCGGCGCTTCGGTAGTGGAAGCAACGGTTAGCCCCCCCGCCGGTTCGTTTCACTGGCCCATTGCCAGCCGGTGTTCCCCAACACCTCCCGCCATGATCGCCACCACGCCGAGGCCGGCGCCGATGTTCGAGCTCATCCCCTACGAGAAATTCCGGGACACCCCGGCCGTGCGGTTCTTCGACATCACGGTGGCAGCTTCCAATGCCCGCGACCTGGTGATCCACGCCGGACCGGCCACCTCCCCTCCGGATGATCCCGCCTCAGGGGCCTGGCAGTTCTATCTGCATCCCCACCAGGAGGACAACCTCCTGGCGCTGCATGGTGGTCGGACCTTTTATCTGGTCAATTTCGGCTGGAATTACCCGTTCCACATCGTGCGCCTGGAGACCGGCGGCGACATCCTGCGGATCCCGCCCGGCACCTTCCACCGCTCGGTCTCCGATCCCGACGGCTCCGTGGTGCTGAACCAGGCGGTGCGTGACGAGGGGGCCAGCGTGGTGCGCGAATTCCGTGTCTACAACAGCCAGGCCATCCCCCGCCTCTTCGCCACCACCTCCCGCACAGCGCCGCTGCCCAAGCTGCACGGGCTCAACTGGTGAGCTGACTGTTCCGGGCCACCGGATCGAGCACCTCCGCCTGGATCGACCAGGAGAACTCGCTCGTGACCTCCGGGGGCCCTGAGAAGCTTCCGGTGATCGCCGCCGTGAGTTCAGGCTTGGAGGAGGTGGCCAGGGTGACGTAGCGATCATCGATCGCGCCGATGCCACTCGGATCGAAGCCGCGCCAGCCGGCGCCGGGCAGGTACACCTCCGCCCAGGCATGGAGGTCGTAGCGCTCGGGGGCGGGGTCCACGAGGTGGTAACCGCTGACGAACCGGGCCGGCAGACCGACGCAGCGGCAGGCTTCCACCATCAGCATCGCCAGATCCCGGCAGGAGCCCACCCGTTCCTTCAGGGTGCGCCCCGCAGGCCAGGCAGGCCCGACGTGCCGCTGGGTGTACTTGACCCGGTCCTGGATCATCTCCACCAGCTGTTGCAGAAACATCAGGGCCCGCTGGTCACTGCCCATCAGGGCCTCCTGGGCCATGTCGACGGCGGCGGGATCGTGCTGGCCGTTGGGCAGCCACCCCTGCAGCGCTCCCATCAGATCGCCGTTGAGGCGGCCCACCGGGTAGGGCAACAGCGGTTCGGCCTCCTCCAGGCAGGCCTGCAACAGCGGCGGTGTCTCGGTCTCCACCTCGCTGACGGCCCGCACCAGAAACTCCTCGGTGGACCCACCGAAGCGGGCCCGCAGGATTTCATCGCCGCTGGCGGCCAGCAGGGCATAGAAGCGGCTGGGCTCCGGGGT
>NZ_JBKKKY020000124.1:0-3418 GCF_046613545.2 Aphanothece microscopica RSMan92
ATCTCGATGTGCTCCCGGACGCCCTTCGCCCCGGTCTCGAGCATCGCCAGGCTCAGGTTGATGCGTGCCTGGGGATCCTGGGGGTTCAGCCGCACCGCCGTTCGGGCCGACCGCAGGGCCTCCTGGGGCTGGTCGGTGAGCAGCTGCAGCCATGCCAGGCAGGTCCAACCTGCGGACTGGCGCGGGGCCTGGGCGGTGATCGCCTCGAAATCGGCCAGCAGATCCGCCGGGTCAGCCCCTGCGCTGTACCGGCCGATGGCGGCATCGAACAGGGAGGTCTCCGGTGGGGAAGTCTCCGGGGCGTCCCCGGTGGAACTGGCCGACATGGCGGGTGGGCGCACGGTCACGGGCCTACAGATTCCCATGCCACCGGCAGAGCGCGGCAGGCAGCGGCCAGGACGCGGCTCCGTGGCGGATCCGATGGCGGTGCTTCAGACCGCGAAGGAACTCCCGCAACCGCAGGTCTGGCTGGCATTCGGGTTGGTGAAATTGAACCCGCCACCGATCAGGGCGCTGGAGAAATCGAGCTGCATGCCGTAGATGTACAGCAGGCTCTTGGGATCGCAGACCACCTGGAAACTGGGCGCTCCCTCGGGCTCGTAGGTGTACTGCTCATCGTCCGGGCGGATGCCGTCCGGGGAGATGAAGTCCATCGTGTAGCTCATGCCGCTGCAGCCGCCGGATCGCACCCCCACCCGCAGGACCTTGCCCTCCCCCTGCTGAACGATCAGGGCGGCCAGCTGTCGCATCGCCGGTTCGGTGATCAGGATGCCCTTGCCATCCCGGGCGGTGAAGGTGGCAGGTGCGGTTGCGGTTCCCGTGCTCATCGCGTCGGCCAGGTGGGCTGCGCCAACTCTATGGACCTCCAGGCGGAGGTGTCGCATCCATAGAGTCGGACGCACAGCCATGGGAGCAAGCAGGGTGCAGGTCGCCATCGTCGGTGCGGGTCTGGCCGGTCTGGCGGCGGCGGTGGATCTCGTCGATTCCGGCCATCGCGTCGATCTCTACGAGGCCAGGCCGTTCCTGGGCGGCAAGGTGGGCAGCTGGGTGGATGAGGGCGGCAACCACATCGAGATGGGGCTGCACGTGTTCTTCTTCAACTACGCCAACCTCTTCGCCCTGCTGCGCAAGGTGGGGGCGATCGAGAACCTCCTGCCCAAGGACCACACCCATCTGTTCGTGAACACGGGCGGTGACCTGCGCGAGCTGGATTTCCGCTTCCCGATCGGCGCCCCCTTCAACGGCCTCAAGGCCTTCTTCACCACCCCCCAGCTCGACTGGATCGACAAGCTGCGCAACGCCCTGGCCCTGGGCACCAGCCCGATCGTGCGTGGCCTGATCGATTACGAGGGGGCGATGCAGGTGATCCGCGACCTCGATCGCCTCAGCTTCCGGCAGTGGTTCGTCAGCCACGGGGGCAGCGAGCAGAGCATCCGGCGGATGTGGAACCCGATCGCCTATGCCCTCGGCTTCATCGACTGTGAGGCCATCTCGGCCCGCTGCATGCTGACCATCTTCATGATGTTCGCGTCCAAGACCGAAGCCTCCAAGCTCAACCTGCTCAAGGGATCGCCGCACCGCTGGCTCACCGGCCCGATCCTCGCCTACATCGAGCAGCGCGGCGGCAGGCTGCACCTGCGCCACCGCGTCACCGAGGTGCAGTACGAGGAGGGCCCGGCCGCCGCCGATGGCCAGCCCGCCACCCGGGTGAGCGGCCTGAAGCTCGGCACCCCCGAGGGCGACATCCAGGTGCAGGCCGATGCCTACCTGGCCGCCTGCGACGTGCCCGGCATCCAGCGGATGATCCCGGCGGCCTGGCGCCGCTGGGCCCTGTTCGACAACCTCTACAAGCTGGAGGCCGTTCCGGTGGCCACGGTGCAGCTGCGCTACGACGGCTGGGTGACCGAACTGGGCGACTCTGCGGCCGCCCAGGCCGCCCGCGCCGATCTGAGCCGGCCCGCCGGCCTCGACAACCTGCTCTACACCGCCGACGCCGACTTCAGCTGCTTCGCCGATCTGGCCCTGGCCAGCCCGGTCGACTACCGCAAGGAGGGACTCGGCTCGCTGCTGCAGTGCGTGCTCACCCCTGGCGATCCCTGGATCCCGAAGAAGACCGAGGCGATCGTGGCGGCCACCGATGAGCAGGTGCGCCGCCTGTTCCCCTCGGCCCGCAACCTCAGGCTGGTGTGGAGCCATGTCGTCAAGCTGGCCCAGTCCCTCTACCGCGAAGCACCGGGCATGGAGCCCTATCGCCCCAGCCAGCGCACGCCCGTGAGCAACTTCTTTCTTGCCGGCAGCTACACCCGGCAGGACTACATCGACTCCATGGAAGGTGCCACGATGAGTGGCCATCTGGCGGCCGCCGCCATGCTGGACCGTCCTGTCCATCTGGCGGCCAACGCCGCCACCGGCCACTCACGGCCCTGAAGGCGCCAGCGCCACAGCCTGGCCGCCACCGCCTGGCAGCCACAGCCTGGCCCAGTCGACAGGATCCCCCAGGCCAGCCAGGCCCCTAGGCCAACAGCAGGAGAACCCATGGGCCGTTGGCTCGAGCACAGCGTCACCACCCAGATCGCCGCTCCGGTCGACGAGGTCTGGGCGGTCTGGAGTGACCTGGAAGCGATGCCCCGCTGGATGCGCTGGATCGAATCGGTGGTGACCGAGCCGGGCAACCCCGATCTCACCGACTGGACCCTTGCTGCGCAGGGCTTCCGCTTCCACTGGAAGGCGCGTATCACCCAGCGGGTGGAGGCCCAGCAACTGCACTGGGAGTCGGTGGGGGGGCTGCCCACCCGCGGCGGTGTGCGCTTCTATCCCCAGGCCGACGGCACCACGGCGGTGAAGCTCTCGGTCAGCTATGAATTGCCGGGGGTCTTGGCACCGTTGATGGAACCCAGCATCCTGGGGGGCATCGTGACCAAGGAGTTGCAGGCCAACCTTGACCGCTTCCGAGACCTGGTTGAACAACGTCAGAGCTGACAAGCTCCTGGGAGCCCTGCTCCTGGCCCTGGCCGTGACCGGCTGCGGCCCGGGCGAGCCCGATCCCAAGGCCGATCCCAAGGCGGCGGCGCCCCGCCCCGTGGCGGCCCCCGCGCCGGTTCCGCCCCCACCCACCAAGCCGGAGAGCACCGGCCTGACTCTGCTGCCCTCAGCGAATGAGGTGCTGGCCGGGTTCCGGATGGGCCGTGATGATCCCTTCGCGCCCTTCGTGCCGGTCGCGGCCGCAGGGACGACCCGCCCACGCCTCAATCTTCCGGCCGCCTTCCGCTTCAGCGGGGTGATCCGGTCCGCTGGGGCTTCCCAGGCCATCGTCGAATACGGCGGCAACGCCGGTGTCCTCAGTGTGGGCGAACGGGGTGGCCGCAACACCGATCTGCTCCCTTCCGGCTGGAGTGTGGCGGCGATCGATGTGGACCGG
>NZ_JBKKKY020000125.1:0-3095 GCF_046613545.2 Aphanothece microscopica RSMan92
ATAGAGAGCCACCATCAGCTAGCATAATGCAGATGCAATTGCCAGACTTGAAGCGGACTTGCCTGTGAAGACAGCAGCAGTTATTGGAAATTGCCAAGCCAGAGCCATTGCAGACTATCTTTCCATTCGCTTCCACGATGTATCTTTCGAGACTTTCGGGATTCACCTAATCCCACCGAAGGAAATTCAACGAAAAAGCATAGAATTCTTTGATCGCGCCAGATCATGCTTTAACTTTGTAATCACGGCACCGCTATCTCCCCTTTATGGCGCTCTATTCATAGAAAACCAGGAGGCCGTGCTTGGCCAAGACAAACTGATAAGAATCCCAAGCATCTATTTTTCTGGCCTTCATCCAGACTTGACCTATCTTGGTGGGCCTGGAGGAAGGACCCTCGGCCCACTTGGTGACTACCACAGCAAATTAGCGCTTATCGGATTTCTGTCCGGATATTCCACGCTTGAAACCATTAGATTATTCAATATGGATACATACCTTAAGATGGAATATCACCTTGAGGCAGAGACGTCATTACATCAGCTAAAGCATCGCGAACAGAAGGTTGATGTTCCCGTCTCAAGGATTATTGAAGAGAACTTTCAAAGAGTGCCATGCTTTATGACGGTAAATCATCCAACTTCATTTCTATTCACTGAATACACGGACTCATTGGTCGAGTACATTACATCACGAGGGATTGCTAAGCCTTCTGCTCCAAGCCTAAATTACCACTTTCGACCAAATCCACTTAGCGGGGCAGCAATTTTTCCAATGTATCCCGAGATCGCCGAGATCAACAAGACCGAATACAAAGGAGGGTATCACTTTAAATCGCCAGAACACAAGGGCAAGTCAAGAGTTTTTTCTTTGGAGGAGTTTATAGAAAGCGAGTTTAAGGCCTTCGAAAAGGTTGGCATTGACTACCTTCAATCTGATCCAAAAGCCAAGACTGTCTTTGGTCAATGGAAGTTATTCATGGGAGGCTAAGCCTGTGATAAAAGTATATTTTGGTCTAGGCATCGGATGTCATAGTAGATTTTCATTTATTGATCACAATGAAATTGAGATCAATATTCTGACGCTGTGCCGCCACTCAGCGCCATATTCAGCTGTGGCAAGGAGCGTTATTGCCGAAGTCAAGTCTATTGGCCAATCTCGCAGACTTCCAATTGTTTTTAATCGAAGCTATGAGAGAATTGCAATGCAAGTAAACAAGAATATTTCCGCTTTATCGCTGGAGTTTTCCGACGCATTCAATATCGTACTTGCAGAGCTTGTTGTTGCGTGCAGAGATGAGAGTTATATAGACTATGACACGCCTTGGCAAACTACTTTCTCCAAAAGCGATAAGCGCCATCGAGTGAGATTTGGCTGTGTTGAAATGAGAGTAATCGATTCTTACTTGAGATGTCGAGACAAACTCTTTTCTGTGCTCGAGGATATTTTCAATGCAAAGGATGTACCTGCTCAGGTCCACAGAGATTCAAGGTCAATGTCGTTTCTTAGTTGTGATGATATTGAGTGGTCTTTATTTAGGCTCATGACGAATGCTGGATTCTATTTCTCTTTCGATTCGATCGACGCTGCCAAGAACGACCTTACTAGGTGGTGCAATAGATATCTCTCTAGCATGCTTCGCGGCCACGTAGTGTCGGCTCCCATTGCCTTTCCATTTCTTTTTGGTTGTCAAGTAGCACTATGGAAGTCCAGTGCGCATGCTTTTTCATTGTGCACTTATCCCACATTCGATGAAATATATTCGCTATTCCGTGGGCAAAGCGTGTTTATTGTTTCACCTTTGGCGGATCTAATAAACATGCAAGCCTCTTCGGGGAATCACTTGCGGCTCTTTAATGACTATACAATTCCGGACTATGAGCTACGAGCGCTTAATGCTCCAGTCTCAATATGGCCTAATCGGCCAAGCAATGGCTGGACTGCCTCATTCGAAAAAATCCGAGCAAGGATTGACGCCTATATCTCAGAGCATCATCCTGGTGTTTTTGTGGCGTCCTGTGGCTGCTACGGATTGCCCATATGTGATTATGTTTCGGAACATTATGGATTAAACGTTCTTTACATTGGCAATGCAATCCACGCATTTATGGGCATTCGACAATCCGCTACCAATGGCTTCATGCTTGGACGACGGAATGAAGCTGCGTGGCTCGACAACAATCTAGGCTGCTATCAGAATATTCAGCTTATCGATGGCGGCCGGTATGTGTAGCATTTTATCTTTGTGAGACAAGCATAAAGACCCCTGGGTAGTCACGAGAAACTAGGCCACTTTTTCTGGAGCTAAGAAGCACCATCTCAGTGCTATGCCAAGACTCTTCCTGAAAGGTGTCAAGTATTTCCCATGCAGGAATCTGAAACACAAGTGATCCGCTCTTCGGGTCTACCGGATTACCATGATACTCAGCTTCCATCAAGTACTCAATCTCGCCTTTTGCCGTCAAGCGGGACTTTATAACACTCTCATTTCGGTTCTGAAGAAATGGGAAGGTGCTGAGGAGGACCCCACGAGGGGTAAGTACTCTTCGCAGCTCCGCTATTGACGCGCTTAGATTGGGTAAGTGCTCAAAAACATCGTTGGTGATGCAGATGTCAAAGCTCTCGTCTGGGTAGGTTAGAGCAGCAAGATCTTGATGTTCCACCGGCGCGATGCGAGCTTTTTGTTCGGTAGTCGGAGCGAATTCGCTACCGACAAAGAAAGGAAACCGGTCCTGCAGTTCACATGCGAATGGGGTGATCCCTTCAGCTGCAAAAATCCGCACCTCATGTTCTCGGCCTCGTGTCAATGTAACTAGGGTTTCGAGCACAGCTCTCTGTCTAGGATTGAATCCATTACCTCTTAGGGACTCCCGATAATTCTGACTAGTGCAGGTGACTCTGCCCGATTGAATACGACCAAACCATCTGCTTGAGATACCATTTGCCAAACAGTGTTCTGCAATCTCCCTCTGGGCACCGTGAAACCCAAACCATGGGTTCATGGCCCTCCAGCGTCGCCACTCGTCGAAGGTCCTAAAACTGTAGACGCCAATCTCAAGTGAGGGATCAAACGTTTCTGATTGGATTAGCACAAAAA
>NZ_JBKKKY020000126.1:0-3074 GCF_046613545.2 Aphanothece microscopica RSMan92
CTGGCTCGGCGGCAGCGCCCTGGCCCAGGAGTTCCAGCAGGCCAAGGGCCACGGCCTCTCGCTGGTGCTGCTCAACAGCTGCTCGGGTCTGGACCTGGCCCACTGCTGCACCGCCGCCGGCATCCCCTGGGCCCTCTGCTTCCGCGAGGCCGTTCCCACCACCGCCGCCTCCCTGGCCTTTTCGCAGCTGCTGGGGGCGATGGAGCGCGGCCGCAGCTTCCCCGCCGCCCTGCAGCACACCCGCCAGGCCCTGCAGGAGAGCGGTCCGGCCGGCTGTCACCTGCTGCTCAGCGGCATGTGCGCCGGAGGTGCTCCTGAGCTGCATCTGCCCCTCAGTGCCCGCCGCCGCTTCCGCCTGCGGCTCGCCAGCAGCACGCGCCGCCAGGCCATCGCCGCCGCGGCGCTGCTGGCAGCGGCCGCCGCCGCTGAGCTGCTGCCGGCCAATCCCCTCAGCACCTATCTGCTCGATCGCCGCCTCCATGTGCAGCGCCTCTGGCGGGGGGCCACCGGCCAGCCCGGCCCCCTCAGGCCCTCCCTGCCGGTGCTGTTGCTGGATGAGCGCCGCGTCTACAAGGAGCTGCAGGTGGAGGCCACCCCGGGGCGGGTGTCCCGCGCCGCCCTGGCGGAGGTGCTGCGGCGCACACCGCCAGGGGCCGTGCCGGTGGTGGGGCTGGATGTGGTGCTCGACGAGCCCGCTCCCCACACCACCGAGCTGGCCGCCGTGATCCACCGCCAGCGGCGGCGGCAGGTGCTGGCCGGCTGGCTGGGAGCCGGCGCCGGGGCCAGAGCGGCCGGGGTGCGCTCCCAGCCCCTGGAGGCACTGCGGCAGGCGGGGTTGCAGGCCCGCGATCTGGGCGTCGGCACCCCCGCCGGCCGGGCCGATCGCCAGCCGTTGCCCCTGCAGCTGCTCTGGGAGGTGAACAGCCGCAACTTCGCCTCGGCCGTGAGCGCTGCACCCCAGGTGCGCATGCCGCCCGAGGCGGTGATCGACTGGTCGATCGAGTGGACACCGCTGGTTCGGCCCATCGGCGTGGACGAGCTGGGCGAGCTGCGGGCCCCGGCGCTGGTGGTGGGCACCGACGGCACGATCGATCGCGACCAGAGCGATCTGTTCACGGCCCCCGCCGCGATCCGCCCCGCCCTGGCCGTCTGGGGCGGCCCCAGCGACGTGATCCCCGGCGCTCTGGTGCAGGCGGTGCTGGCCCAGAGCCTGGCGTTGCGCCACTGGCTCACACCGATCACGCTCAGCGGCTGCACGGCCCTGGCCGCGGGGCTGGGGGTGCTGCTCGCCGCCGCGCTGCCGGAGCGGCGGCATCGTGGGGTGGCTCTGGGCGCGGCAACCCTGCTCACCCTTCCCCTCAGCCTGCAGCTGGCCACCACCCGTCTCGTGCTGGTGCCGATCGTGCTGCCCCTGGCTGCCCTCTCCGCCACTTCCCTGCTGCGCCGCCACTGAGATGCCCAGCCGTCATCCCGTCGTCCATCCCGCTGCCCTGGCCACCAGCACCGCCCTGGCCCTGCTGATGGCCCTCAGCCTGGCCGGCAGCCCTGGCGCCGCCCTGGCCGACAGCCAGCCCACGCTGCTGCAGCAGCTGCGCGAGCTGATCGGCTACAACCCGCGCCAGGCGGTGGGCGGCAGCCGCAGCGGCAGCGCCGCCAGCGTGTGTCTGATCACGCCGCGCTTTGCTGATCGGGCCGATGGCGTGCCCCAGGCTGTGGTGGCCCTGCCCAGCCCCACCCTGCTGGCGGCAGGAGCCCTGAACGAGGTGCGGCTCCAGCAGAACGGGCGCATCCTCTGGCAGCGGCGCACCTCCTCCAGCGAACCGATCGAGGGCCCCATCGCCTGGCCCCTGCCGCCCCTGCGCCCCGGGGAGACGATGCTGCTGCGCCTGCGGCCCCGGGGTGCGGCCGGCTCCGACTTCGCCGACATCCAGCTGGTGGCGGCCGGCGAGGCCGAGCAGCAACGGGCCCTCTCCCTGCTGGGCGATCCAACCTCCCGGCTGGAGGTGATCGAACGCGAGGCCCGCGCCGGCAACACCGCCCTGGCCTCCGAGCTGCTCTTCTCGCCGTTGGAGCAGCCCCCTGAGGGGCTCACCGAGCTCCAGCAGCTGCTGATCACCCAGGCCTGCGGAATCACCCCAGCGGGGCCCTAACGAGAGGAGGGCAGAGTTTCACCGCTCTGTCGATGATCGACAGCCTCTTTCACATCACCCATCTCAACAACGTGCCCGGCATCCTCAGTGAGCTAGCAATGCATAGACCACCTTAGTGAAGATGTGGCGCGCAAAATACCGACGAAGCACGGCACCATCGCATCTAGGCGATTTCGAAGCTCCTTTCGCTTCCCTAGGCGCGCATCCTTACAGCGCTCAGTTCCACATCACCCTTCTCAGGGGAATTTCTTAATCCGCTGAAATTCGACATGGACTCAGGGGACTTCTTCATGCCATGCCGCAACTCATCTAGGCGAGCGAGGCCAAGATCAATTGGCAGATAGGCCGTCCGCAGAATAACCGAACCTAATTAGCGATCTCTTCTGACATCAGGCTTAACACCAAAATACAAACAGACGTTAGCCATAGCCCGCTACATCTCTAGGGTCGGGTATCCACGATATAACCTTGGTGTGCCAAAGGCTGGTAATCGCAGAACCCCGATGACCACCAAGCGTTCCAAGGCCGTACCTAGGGCGATCGAGATGGGCGATTTAAGCTAAGACTCAGGGATAAGGGCGCCAAAGCAATTTTCGCAAGCATGTAGCGAGAAGCAAGCTAAGCATTCCAGCCTTGATCTCATGACTGAACGTGTCTGCCAAGAGAAATAAGGGCACAACGACACCTTCAAGCAATCAAACCCCCATCAATAAGCAGCTACGGTGCGACTCAATGATTCTTCCGCATGGCAGGCAATACACAAGGAATGCGTCCTCCCATTCCGCAAGTCTTAAGACTTGCCCCCCCCCCAATCACAGCCTTATAGGCTCCGTGGAAGCATCTAAGACTTTTTATCAAGATACTCCCTGCACTTAGCATTCTTCTTGGTGATATGACCAAGCCAATGCTTCACGCCAACAAAGA
>NZ_JBKKKY020000127.1:0-2934 GCF_046613545.2 Aphanothece microscopica RSMan92
TGAGCCCTGGCCTCTGCCCCTACCTGCTGCCGGGTAGGCCTGAGCGGATCTCCTGGTGCAGCCGGCGGAAGGCGGCGCGCCGCGCGGCGCCGCCCTCGGGTCCGGCATGGAGCCCCCACAGCCCCTCCCAGTAGAAGTAGATGACCCCATGGCCCCGGCCGGTGGCCAGCAGCACCTTCTCCCGCAGGGTGGCCATGTCCGGGGTGCGACCGCCGAAGCCCGCCAGGATGCCGATCTCCACGGGCATGCCCCAGCCCTTGGCCTTGACCAGGGCCGGCTGGTCGAGGTCCTTGGCGAAGCCCTTCACGGAGTAGGCGTAGTTCTGCACGATCAGGTCGTCGACCAGCTCCCCCACCGACCAGAGCTCCCAGTCCTGCAGCCAGCGGTTGTAGGCGAAGCGGAAGGGGCCGGGCGAGAGGCTGATCACCCGCTCCCGCCGAGGGGTGCGCCCGCCCTTGGCCGGGGTGGCGTCGAAATCCCGCAGCCGCTGGCGCAGCTCCCGCAGCAGACTGGTGAGCTGCTGGCGGCGCCACTTCATCCAGTAGCGGTCGAGGTGATTGTCGGGGGGCTCCCGGCCGGTCTCGGTGCGGTAGAGCTGGCGGGTGTAGGGGTCATAGCCCAGCTCCACCGGCCAGGCGAAATGGTCATCGAGCTGGATGCCGTCCACGCCGCAGCGCTGCACCACTTCGAGAATCAGGCCGATGAAGCGCTCGCGCACGCCGGGGTGGGCCGGGTTGAGCCACACCATCGTCTGGCCGTGCATCGGGTAGGCGGTGCTGCCGTCGCGGCGCTGGAGCACCCATTCGGGTTTCTCGCTCACGATCGCGGCCTGGCCCGGTTCCATCAGGCCGTACTCGAACCAGGGGATCACCTCCATGCCGCGGCGCTGCGCCTGGCGGGTCATCCGGCAGATCGGATCGAGGTTGGGGTTGGCCTTGGCCAGCGCCGGCTCCATCGGGGCGTGGCGCGAGCGGTGGAAGGTGGTGCCGCGGCTCCAGACGTTGGGGTAGAGGGTGGTGAAGCCGCTGTCGGCCAGGTCGGCCACGGCCTGGTCGAGGCGTGCCGGGTCGTAGTAGAGGGGGCTGGGGCTGTTGGTCAGCCAGACACCGATGCGCGGCTGCACGGGTGGCTTCTGGCGGGCTGGCGCGGGGCTCGGCAGGCTGAAGGCCGCCGCCAGCAGCAGATTCAGGCCCACCGGCAGCAGGGCCTTGAGGCGGCTGAACCGCTTCAGGGGCGCAAGGCGCGGCAGGGGCGCCAGGCGGGGCTGGGGCGCCAGGGGAGGGGGCGCCAGCGGGGTCAGCGGAACATCGAGCTGACCGAGCTCTCCTCGTGGATGCGCCAAATGGCCTCTCCCAGCATGTTGGCTACCGATAGCACCCGCAGCTGGGGGAAGCGGCGCTCCTGCGCCAGGGGGATGCTGTTGGTCACCACCACCTCCTCGAACAGTCCAGGCTCGGAGAGCCGTTCCGTGGCGGGCGGGGAGAACACGGCGTGGGTTGCACAGCAGAGGACCCGGGCCGCCCCGTTGCGGCGCAGCAGCCGGGCTCCCTGGCAGATCGTTCCGCCGGTGTCGATCATGTCGTCGATCAGGATGGCCGTCTTGCCGGCCACATCGCCGATCACGGTGAGGCTTTCGGCCACGTTGTGGGCAGCGCGGCGCTTGTCGATGATGGCCAGGGGGGCATCGTTCATCTGCTTGGCGAAGGCCCGGGCCCGGGCCACCCCACCCACATCCGGGGACACCACCACCACCTCGCCCAGGTCGAGGGTCTGGAGATAGTCGACCAGCACGGGTGATCCGTAGATGTGGTCGCAGGGAATGTCGAAGTAGCCCTGGATCTGGGAGGAATGGAGGTCCATCGCCAGCACCCGGTCGACCCCGCTCTTGGTGAGGAGGTTGGCCACCAGCTTGGCGGTGATCGATTCACGCCCGGCCGTCTTGCGGTCGGCGCGGGCATAGCCGTAGTAGGGAATCACCGCCGTGACCTGGCGGGCGGAGGCCCGCCTGCAGGCGTCCACCATGATCAGCAGCTCCATCAGGTGATCGTTCACCGGCGCGCAGGTGGGCTGCATCAGAAAGACGTCACAGCCGCGGATCGATTCCTGGATCTGGATGTAGGTCTCGCCGTCGGCGAAGCGCTTGATCACCCGCGGGCCGTCGGGAACCCCCAGGTAGGCGCCGATCTCGCGGGCCAGCTCCTGGTTGGACGTCCCGCTGAACAGCCGCAGGCGGCGGGTGTCGTGGCCTGGATCGGTGTGGGCGCGCTCCTGTGCCAGCCGATCAGCGGTGAGAAAACTGGTCACGGCGGGCGCGGGCGCGTCGGCTGAACCCCGATGGTAGAAGCGAGCCTGCCTGCTGGAGTGCAAATAACCATGACGCTTTCTGGCGGGCGGTTGCCCCCCTTGCCCCCCGCCCTCGTGTTGCTGGGCGCCGGCAGGGCCCCGGAGGTCGCGGCCCTGACGGCCACGGCCGGCCCGGTGCTGGCCTCCGCCCTCGCTCTGAGCCTGGAGGCACCGCTGCCGCCCGCCGATCCCCACGGGGGGCTGGCGGCCCTGGCGGAACGCGCGTCCAGCTCCGGCAGCGGAGCCCTGGTGCCGTTGCCGCTCGACCCCGGTGAGCCCCTGGCTGATGGCAGCACCTGGGCGGAGGCCCTGGGGGCCTGGCGGCAGCCTGCGCTGCTGCTGATCACCGCCGAGCAGCAGGCGAGCGGCCTCGCGGCGGCCATGGTCGCCCTGGCGCGTCAGGAGGGCGTGCCCCTGGCCGGCCTGATCCAGTGGGGCCTGCCCTGGCGGCCCGAGCTGCGGCGGCGGCAGGGCCTGCCCTGGCTCGGGGTGGTGGAGGCCAGTCGCCGCGGCGAAGCTGACGGGGCCCTGGAGACTCCCGATCTGGCCCTCGCCCTCGCCCTGGCCTGTGCCCGCCTCGATCTGGCCCCG
>NZ_JBKKKY020000128.1:0-2741 GCF_046613545.2 Aphanothece microscopica RSMan92
CCTGATCTTCCAATACGCCAGCTTCAACAACAGCCGCAGCCTGCACTTCTTCCTGGCTGCCTGGCCTGTGATCGGCATCTGGTTCACCGCCCTGGGCGTGAGCACGATGGCGTTCAACCTGAACGGCTTCAACTTCAACCAGTCGATCCTCGACGGCCAGGGCCGCGTGATCAACACCTGGGCTGATGTGCTGAACCGCGCTGGTCTGGGCATGGAAGTGATGCACGAGCGCAACGCTCACAACTTCCCCCTCGACCTGGCCGCTGCGGAAGCCACCCCCGTGGCGCTGACCGCCCCGGCGATCGGCTGAGGCTGAACAGCCCGGCTGAGGCTCAGGCCTCAGGATCAACAACGGAATCCCGCTGGCCCCCCTCCCACGAGGGGGGCTTTTTTGTGGTCGCGAGCAAGGCCCGCCACAGTGTTGGGTGCCACCCTTCCGACCTTTCCCATGCCGTGGTCCCTCGAGCTGGACAGCATCAGCGTGGATCGTCTGGTGCAGCAGCTGGGGCTGCAGCCCCATCCCGAGGGCGGCTGGTACCGGGAATTCCATCGCAGCGGGGTTTCCGTGCAGAGGTCCGACGGTGAACGGCGGGCCGGGCTCACCCAGATCCTGTTTCTGCTGCCGGCAGGAGGGCTCAGCCGCTGGCATCGGGTGCTGGGTGCGGATGAGGCCTGGCACTTCGTGGCCGGAGACCCCCTGGAGCTCTGGATCCTTCCTCCCCAGGGCGGCGTCGCCGCCTGCCGTTGGTTGGGACCGCTGGCGCTCCCCGGCACGGCCACGGCGGCCGTGACTTCCGAACTCCTGACGGAACCGGTGGTGGTGGTGCCGGCCGACTGGTGGCAGGCGGCACGCTGCCCGGGGCGCTGGAGCCTGGTCAGCTGTTGTGTGGGGCCTGGCTTCGACTTCCGGGATTTCGAACTGCTCGATCAGCTCCCACCGGCGCAGCATCCCTCCGGGGCCTGTTCGAGCTTCCTCTGATCGCCTCTCCCTGGGAGCCGGGCACCAGCGGCCGCCAGGGCGGCATCGCCATCACACCACCGGTGCCGGGCGGCTGCGTGCAGCCACGGCCGCAGCCCCGAAGGCCGTCAGTCCGAGCCCGGCCAGAGCAGCCAGACCAGCCAGGGTTTGCAGGGTCAGGAGAAGCAATCCCAGCGCTGAGGCGGTCCTGATCTGGATCCGGGCCTTGATCAGCAGGGTGAGCAGCAGCAGCACCGTGGCCTGAAGCGCGGCCATCTTCACGGCGACCGCCGTGGCGGTGAGGGGTAACAGGGGGCAGGGAAGCAGCATCGCGGAGAAGCGGTGCCCCAATCCTGGCGAGGTTGGCGGGGTGTGGCGGCCGAATCTGGCCAGGTGAGCCGCAGCAATCCCGGGCTCCTGGCCAGGCCTCAAGGACCAGTGCGCCGTGTCATCCCCTCAGCAGCCGTCAGGAGTGCGCTGAGGATCGGGCGCCTGCTCCAACAAGCTCAAGGATCCCTGACATCACGGGCGTGTCACCCCCTGGCCTGACCAGCTGGCCGCGCTGCTGGGAATGGGGCGGCTTCACCGGTCCGCGCGTCCAACGCCCTGAAAGGCGTGTCGCGAGACACAGCGGTAGACATCCGCGCTGGGCAGGCTGAATTTGTCGTCAAATCGAGATATGGGCGCTCCCATGAACTATCCCCACCGGCTGTACCGCTTGATCGATGGCTGGTGCGAGCCTCACAGGCAACTCGATTCCTCCTACAGCAGCCTGGAGGAAGCCCTGGGTGATGCCATCGCCTGGGTCGAGACGACCGCTGTCGATTCCGTGCTCAGCCTGATTGGCGTGGAGGTCCGCACTGCGAATGGAGACTGGCGAACCCTCCGGTTACCTGGCCCGCTGCTCTGTCCTTTGCTCTGTCCGCTGCCGGGATGATCTCCGTGACCTCCCTGCCAGGCAGCGTTGAGATCGGGCAGCTCGGAGCGTTGCTGAAGCACGGCCACCCCAATCGGCTCGGCCCGGTGAGGGGCTTTCTCCCGGTCGGTTGCGAAGGACCATCTCCTGCGGTCATAACGTCAGCAGAGTCACTCTGGAGAGCCACCTTGAACGCAGGCAGTTCCACTGACCTCACGCACGCCGCGGGGCTCAAGCCGGTGCACTGGCACCTGCCAGAGGCGCTGCTCGACGCACTCAGGAGCCAGGCGGCGATCGATGGGGTGGCAGTCGAGGTGATCGCCGCCTGGGTCGTGGAGGCTGGCCTGATCGACCTTGGCCTGATGCCCAATGGACGCTGCTCCCTTCGCACGGGCCTGTGCGGCGGCGGACCGGTACCCCTGCCGATCCAGCAGAGCGCCTCCACAACATCCCCCACGGCGGCCGCGTGCTGATCGGCCGAGGCTGTGACCCGGGGGACGTGCTGGCCCTGCGTTGCTTCGGTGAGCACCGGCTGGATGGCTCGCCCCATGACGGGGTGCTCTGAACCGCCGGTCCCTCACCAGCGCCTCTTTCGGCTGCTGCCGTGCGTGGAGCCACCAACCTGCGCAAGGTGTGGCACTCGCTGAACACACGTTGATCCGATCTTGTGATCTGCCGTGGACTTTCAGGTCCCCTGCTCCCTCTGCTGGAGTGGTTGGGAACTGGCCTAATGCGCGCAGGCCACCAGCAAGCCGGGGGTCGCGTCCCTTGGAGTGGTGTAAATCCCGAGGCCTGTGATCTGATCGCAGCGTGGTGATCAGGCAGCCGCAGCGAGTGCAGCTGTTGGTTGATCTTGGGCCGGATCGC
>NZ_JBKKKY020000129.1:0-2601 GCF_046613545.2 Aphanothece microscopica RSMan92
TGCGCAGCACCACCCCCAGGGCGGCCTGGCTCTTGCCCTTGCCATCCCCGTCGTAGACGTGCAGCTGGCCGTGGGCCCGCTCATCGCTGCCGGCGGCCGTCCGGATGCCGATGCCCGAACCCCGGCCCGTCGTGCTGCCTGACCCGCTGCTGCGTCCCGTCTCCCGATGCGGCGTCTGCGTGCGGCTCGGGCTCATGCGCTGGGTGGGTTCGAGGGGATGCTACCCAGCCTCCCCCGGTGCCAGGGGGCTGGGTGTGGCCGGGTGCCGACCCGCCGGCCGGCCCCCCTGCTTGCCAGGATCATCGCCCTGGCCTGCCCCGAACCCCGCCCGTGGCCTTCACCCTGCTTGAGAGCCTGCCCCCCGAACTCGAGCGGAGTCTGGAGGATCTGCGCGCCAGCCTCGCTGCGCTGCCACGCATCGCGGTCGCCTATTCGGGAGGCGTGGACAGTGCCCTGGTGGCGGCCATTGCCGTGGAACAGCTCGGCGAGGGGGCCATGGCGATCACCGGGATCTCCCCCGCGCTGGCCCCGCATCTGCGGCGGGAGGCGGCGGTGCAGGCGCGCTGGCTGGGCATCGAGCATCGCGAGTTGCCCACCGCGGAGCTCGCCGATCCCGCCTATGCCAGCAATCCTTCCGAACGCTGCTACGCCTGCAAGCGGGAGTTGCATCGGCTGCTGGCCCCCGTCGCGGCAGCCGCCGGCGGCGCGGTGGTGCTCGATGGGGTGAACCGCGACGACCTGGGCGACCATCGCCCCGGAATCCGCGCGGCCCAGGAGCAGGGCGTGCGCTCACCGCTGGCGGAGCTGGGAATCGACAAGGCCGGTGTGCGCCGGTTGTCGCGGGCACTTGGCCTGCCCTGGTGGGACAAGCCTGCCCAGCCCTGCCTGGCTTCCCGTTTTCCCTACGGAGAACCGATCACCGCGGAGCGGCTGGAGCGGGTCGCCGCCGCGGAAGCCCGGCTGCATGCCGAGGGCTGGCCTCGACTGCGGGTGCGCTGTCAGGGACAGACCGCCCGCATCGAACTGCCTGCCGAGCAGCTGTCCGCCGCCCTGGAGCTGTGGAGGGATCCCGGCACCCGAGGGGAGCTGGTGGAAGCCTTCCGGCAGCTTGGCTTCACGGCGGTCAGCCTGGATCTGGAGGGTCTGGTGAGCGGCAAGCTCAACCGTGATCTCCAGCCAGGCGCCTCCGGAACGGCCAGCGGCTGAGCAGCCTTCGGGGCTTCGCCTCAGGCCACCAGGGCGGCCGCGGCCGGTGGGCTGGGTGGGGCCTCGTGACTCGGCTGTCGCTCGACTTCTGCGATCGCGGCGGGGGTTTCGCGCCGGAAGCTGGTGAGCTTGTGGTGGGCAGCGGCGAGTTCGTCGGCGAGCACGGCGCAGGCGCGCTCGGGCATGGTGTGGTCCCCACAGGTGAACACATCCACGGCGGCGTAGCCGGACTCGGGCCAGGTGTGGATGGAGATGTGGGATTCGGCCAGCAGGGCCAGGCCGGTGACGCCCTGGGGCTCGAAACGGTGGGTGATCAGATTGAGGAGGGTGGCACCAGCCCGTCGGGCTGCCGAGGTGATGGTGTCCCGGAGGAAGGCTTCGTCGTCGAGCCTGGCCTGATCACAGCCGTAGAGCTCGAGGATGCAGTGCTTGCCGACCGTGGCGGAGATGTTGGCAGAGCTGCTGGTTTTGGCCAGCGTCTCGGCTTTGGCCAGCGTGTCGACTGTGGCCAGCGTCTCAGCTGTGGCCAGCGTGTCGATGATCGGGCGGGTGGGGGTGTGGTCCGTGGTCTGGGGGGGTGTGTCGGCGCTCCATCCAGGGTGGGGGTGGAGGCAGGGCAGGCCTTGGGTCATCAAGGGTGAGCTGAACAGGCAGCCCACCATACGCGCCCGGATCCCTTCCGGCATCAGGTGGGACCCTCGACCGTGACCAGGCCCCCCGCCCGCAGCTGTGCGATCTGACAGCGCGCCCGCCAGCCGGCGCTGAACGCCTCCACATGGGTCGCGCTCACCAGGCATTGGTGATCTTCTCCCACCGCTTCGAGCAGGAGCTGCTGACGGTGCGGATCCAGCTCGGCGAGCACGTCGTCGAGCAGCAGCAGGGGCGGCTCGCCCACCACGGTCCTCACCAGGTCCAGCTCCGCCAGCTTGAGGGCGAGCACCAGGGTGCGCTGCTGGCCTGCCGAGCCGTAGCGCCGGGCCTCCTGGTGGCCCAGGGACAGGATCACCTCGTCGCGGTGGGGGCCCACCGTGCACTGCCCCAGCCGGAGTTCCTCCGGTCTCTGGGCGGCGAGTTGGCTCGCCAGGGCCTCACGCCAGGGCGCCTCCGCCTCCTCGCCCTCGAGAACGGTTCCGCTGCGGTAGCGGATCCCCAGCACATCCCGGCCGCCGCTGAGACGCCGCTGCCAGCCGGCCGCCAGCGGCTCCAGCCGCAGCAGGGCCCGGTGGCGGCGGCGATGCAGCCGGGTGCCCACCGTGGCCATCTGCAGGTCGAAGGCGTCGAGCAGGGCGGACTGCTCCATGCCGCCCAGGCCGCGTCGCAGCAGCTGGCTGCGCTGCCGCAGCAGCCTGCCGTAACGACTCAGCAGGTCGCCGTAGAGCGGCTCGAGCTGGAGCA
>NZ_JBKKKY020000130.1:0-2525 GCF_046613545.2 Aphanothece microscopica RSMan92
CCGATGCCCTCGCGGAGGTGGAGCTCGCCCCCGGCGAGCCGCTGTTCGCGAAGGACGATCTGGGCACCTGCATGTACGTGGTCGTCTCCGGCCTCGTCCGGGTTCATCTCCACGATCAGACCGTGGCGGAGCTGGGCCCCGGGGAGATCGTCGGTGAGCTGGCCGCCCTGGATCCTGAGCCGCGCTCCGCCTCCGTGAGCGCCCTGGAGCCCACCTGCCTCTACCAGATCGAGCAGGCCACGCTCGAGGACCTGATGGAGGTGCACCCCAAGATCATGAAGGCCGTGATCGCGTCGCTGGCCCATCGCCTGCGCGCCACCACGGCCCCCTATGGCCAGTCCTGAGGCCCCGGCGGCCTGGGCCTGCCCCCGCGGCCTACCCGCCCAGGTAGGCCATCTCGGCGTGGGGCGCCCTGCCGACGGCTCCGCTCCGGTTCCGCTCCTCGCTGTAGCGATCGTCGCGATGTCGCCACAGATCAGCCAGGGCCTGCCTCAGTCCGGCGGCATCGCCGTGGGGGCGTAGCCAGGGCCGGAGATCGGTTCCCTGGGCAGCGAACAGACAGGTGTACGCCACCCCATCGGCGGTGACGCGCAGGCGGTTGCAGTCGCCGCAGAAGGGGGCAGTGATCGAGGCCACCACGGCCAGATGCAGGCCATCGGGGCGATCGCGGTAGCGCCAGCGGCTGGCGGTGCCGTGCATGGGGCGGCCGGCCGGCTCCAGGGGCCACCGGCTCTGGATCAGCTCCAGCATCGCGGCGGCCGGCATCACTTGCTTGGCGTTCCAGCCGTTGCGGTTGCCCACATCCATGAATTCGATCAGGCGCAGCTCCACGCCGAGGCGCCGGGCCAGGGCGGCGAGGGGCAGCACCTGGTCGGCATTGCGGTGACGGGCGATCACCGCATTGAGCTTCAGCTCACCCCGGGCCGGGTCGAAGCCTGCCGCGTGGGCGTTCTCGATGGCGTCCAGCACCCTGGCCAGCAACCGCTCTCCCTGGCGAGCGCTGTCGCTGCCGCCTTCGAGGCCGGCCATGCGGGCCACGCTGGCGCCATCGGCGCCATCCAGGCTGAGGGTGATCCGATCCAGGCCAGCCTGCCGCAGCGCCCGGGCCCGCTCGGCGCTGAGCAGCACCCCATTGGTGGTGAGGGCGATCTCCTCCAGACCGCCGTCCGCACCGGGGCCGCGGTCCCGCAGCGGACGCAGCCGGTCGATCAGCGCTTCGACGTCCCGGTGCAGCAGGGGTTCCCCCCCCGTGAGCCGCAGGCGGGTGAAGCCGAGGCTGGCGGCCGTGGCGACCAGCTGGTGACGTTCAGCAAGGCTCAGCAGGCCGGGAGGATCGTGGTCATCGGGGCAGCAATAGGGGCAAGCCAGGTTGCAGCGGGCCGTCAGGGAGAGCCGCAGCACCCCGGGGCGACGCCCATGGCGATCCAGCAGAGCACCAGCAGCAGGGGACACGGCGGATGGGCTTGGGCAGGACACCGCGATCAGCCTGGCGTAGGCGCGGCCCAATCCGCCGGATGGTTGCAGTTGCGCAGGGCGCCAGCAGGCAACCGCACGCTGGACACGGCTTGCTGGGCCAGCCAGCCCTCCATGCTGCGGTGGCCTGCGGCCAGCCAGCGCTGCAGGGATCGCCGCAGCACGGCCGAGGCTGGATAGACCCCCAGCAGGTACTGCTGCCGCACGCCGTCATCGGCCACGTGAACCCTCTCCAATGCCAGCCGGGCGCTGTCCCGCAGGACCTCCAGGCTGCGTTCATCCAGCCACGGCATGTCCACCGGGCAGAGCAGCAACCGTTCACCGCCATGCAGGGCCATCAGATGGGCGAGGGAATGCAGCGGACCCTGGCCAGACTCGGGCTCACTGGTCGTCACCACGGGAACCCCAAGGGAAGGTTGAAGCCTGTGGGCGAGACGCCGATGGTTTGGGTGGCCGCTGCAGAGAGTGATCGGCTCCCCCAGGGCGGCCAGCCGTTGCAGAGTCCGACTGAGCCAAGTGCCTCCGTCCGGGTGGGGGAGCAGGGCCTTATCGGTGCCCATGCGGCGACTGGAGCCGCCAGTGAGCAGGCAACAGCGCAGGGGCGGGGGATCGGCGATTGTCAGGGCTTGGGAATTCGGTAGCTTCAACGACAAAGGAGCGGAATGCCGGCTGTTGCAATGGATAAGCGGTTGGCATTTTGCGCCGTATCAAGATCTGACTCAGCCTTTTGAAGTCTGATCACAGTACTCAACTCTAATGCTCGGCGAACTCTGGTCGCTCCAAGGGAGATACAAAACTCTCCACCTCACTTGGTTTGCTTTCTTCCTCACATTTGTTGTCTGGTTCAACCTCGCCCCACTGGCGACGACCATCAAGGCTGACTTCGGCCTTTCCGTTCCCCAGATTCGCACCCTGGCGATCTGCAACGTGGCGCTCACCGTTCCTGCGCGCATCCTGATCGGGATGCTGCTCGACAAGTTCGGGCCACGGATCACGTATTCGACACTGCTCGTCTTCTCGGCGATACCCTGCCTTCTCTTCGCCGCTGCACA
>NZ_JBKKKY020000131.1:0-2427 GCF_046613545.2 Aphanothece microscopica RSMan92
GGAGCCAGGGTGTCGTCATTGATCACGCGCAGCGGCCCGAAGCCCATCCAGGCCGGGTCGTAGTGGCTGGCGAAGGAAAAGGAATGCCAGCTGTCCAGCCAGTCCAGCTGGCTGTGGAACCGTTCAGCGGCGGGGCGCAGGAGCAGGGGCGCCAGAACGTCGGCGGAAGTCATCGCAGAGGTCATCGCAGAGGTCGTCGCAGAGGTCGTCGCGGAGGTCAGCAGCGGGGTACGGCGTGGGCGAAGAGACGGTCCACGAGATCGTCGATGGAGCTGTCCTTGGCGGGAGTGGCCGCGGTGCTCACCAGCTGACGGCCGACCACCTCAGCCCCGAGATGGGCCAGCTGGAGCCTCAGGGCGACCAGCACGGTGTGGCCACCCCCGCCGGAGCGGGAGGCGATGGCGATTGGCCGCTGGTTGAACAGGCTCCGGAAGTCCTCACCCTGCACCGACAGCCAGGCGATCGCACTGGTGAGCACCGGGGGAATGGAGCCGTTGTACTCCGGCGTGCAGATCACCCAGCGGGGTGCCCCCGCCAACCGGCTCTGCAGCACCGCCAGGCCTGGAGGGGCTGGTTCGGCCTGCTTCCGGGAGGTGAACAGCGGCAACGCCAGCTCGGTGAGGTCCAGCACCTCGGCACTGCGATCCCGGGCCCTGGCCGCGGCGGCGAACCGCTCGGCCATCAGCAGGTTCTCCCCATGACTGGCGGCAAGGACAAGCAGGTCGGTCATGGCTGGAGGCTCGAAGGTCTCTCGCCCGATCGTGGGCTACCTCACGCCACGGGGGCAAGACGGTACGAGAAGGTGGGTTGGTGACCTGGCGGTAACCCATGGACAGGCAGGGCGATCCAAACGAGCAGGGATTTCTGGGCAGCCACGACCACACCCACTGCAAGGCCGAAGTGGCCCTGCGGGTCATCCAGGGGCGCTGGAAGCTGCTGATCCTGCGGGAGCTGATTCAGGCCGTGCGTCGCTTTTCGGATCTGCACAAAGCTCTGCCCGGGGTGAGCCAGAAGGTCCTCACCGCCCAGTTGCGCGAACTGGAAGCCGATGGCGTGCTCAGCCGCACGATCCACCCCGAGGTGCCACCCCGGGTGGACTACGCCCTCACCGACCTGGGACGGGAACTCCTGCCGGTCCTGGATGGTCTGCATGCCTGGGGAGAGCGGATTGGCAGCCCCAGGACCGCTGACAGAACCATCACCGCCCCCGTGGCTGGGTCGCGTCCTACTGCGTAGGCTTGCAGCGCGGGCTCATTGAGATGGTGCCTCGCCCTGACCGCGGACGGTGCCACTTCAACCCAACTCTGACTCCTTCTTTGTGCCGCGCCGGCAACCCCGTCAGGTGGTGCCGGCCATCAGCATGTCCATCCGCGTCGATTTCCGTGTCGAGACCAGGATCGAGACGAAACCCCTGCATGGTCGTCTCTGGGATGTGAGCCTGTCCGGCGCCTGTCTGCTGTTCCCCACCACCAGCCTTGTGGAGATCGGCCATGAGGGGCCCATCACCATGCACCACCCCAGCGTGGGGACCCCGATCCACTCCCAGGCCAGGATTCTCTGGGTCGATCGCCTCACCCACGCGGTGTATGCCGGTGCCCTGTTCACCGAATCGATCAACTTCGAAACCACCTTCCTGCGCTCGCTGATGCGACGCAACGGTCAGAACCCCGCGCCCTCGCAACTGGGTGATCTCCGCGATCAGCTGCACGACTTCCCAGGCTTCAGCTGATGCCCCATCGGCTGACGACCCTGCTGCTGCTGGCAGGCCTGCTGGTCGTGCCCGCCGATGCGGCCGGCCCCAGCCCCATGCTGGCCATCCAGCAACCGGAGCCCCCCGTGGCCGTCTGCGTGGTCACCCCGCGGGTCGAGCCGGTGGAGGATGCCGATGCCCTCGGCATCGTGCCGGTATCCCGACCGCGGTTGATCGTGGTCGAGCCGTTGCTTGAACTGCGGATCGCCCGCCCGGGAGCGGCCACCTGGATCCTCACCGGCACACGCGAGCAGCCGATCCGCACCCCCCTGGACTGGCCCACCAGCCCCATCGGCCCAGGCGAGCTGATCCTGCTGCAACTCCGCCCGAGCGAGGCCCCTGCCGAAGCCTTTGCCCACGTGCACCTGGTCGGCGCCTCGGAAACCCGGATGGCGACAACCGAGCGGCTGATCCGCCAGCTCGCACGCCAGGCTTCCGACTGGCTCGCCGCCATCGAATCGGCGCTCCAAGCCGGCGATGTGCCCGTGGCCTGGTCGCTGCTCTTTGCGCCGGAAGCCCCTGCGGACCCGGAGCTGGAGGACCTCCAGGTGGAGGTGATCCGCCGCGGCTGCGGCGGCTGAGCACGCCGCGGCCCACGAAACCGCCTATGGTACAGGTGTACTGCGGGCGGTCTTGTGGTCAAGGTGGCGCCCACTCCAGCCGGCGGCAGCGGCGCC
>NZ_JBKKKY020000132.1:0-2371 GCF_046613545.2 Aphanothece microscopica RSMan92
GACATGAGCGGGGGCGGGCTTTGGCCGGCCTCGCGCGCGGAGCCTCCGCCCGCGCTGCCCCCGCTGCCTACCACTTGCGGAGCGCGCGGAGGCGCATATGGTGACAATACCGCCATGGTTTCCGCCGGTCCTCCGTTGGGCGCTGGCACACGACCTCACGCCGCCACAGCGGGCGCTTGTGTCTTCAAGCGACCTTTCCAGCTTTTGGGAATCGCTGGCGGACCACATGCCGACGATGGTTGCGGACGGCTGGTCCGAGCCAGATGCTGCGGGCACATTGGTTGGAAGCGTTCTTGTGCCGATCGGCATGGGCTATGACGCTAACGGTAGTCTGGCGAAACTTGTTCGCGGCGGCGTATCCATGGAGCGCCGCGAGAAGGCGGCTACGCTGGCGGCTGAACTTGCCGAGTTGCTTGACCAGATCAAGGGGGAGCCGCTTCCGCCCGATGCGGTGGTTAGCGTTCAAGCGTTGCTGCCGCGCAGGCTGATAGCACGTGATGCGCCCTCTTACTTTCTGTGTGAACCAACCGCCGAGCTACTGCGGCGACTGGCCGGCGCGCTGTCGGTTCCCCCGGACTACTCAACATCGCCCGGCCTAGCCTCGCAAAAGACCACTTGGCGCGGGTTCATTCGCGAGGTTCAAGATAACCTGCGTGATCATGACTTCACTCTGCGTGAAATACACGCGGTTGCCCTGGTGCAAACAATCTGCGCGCACGCTGGAGTAGCGGCACCGCCAAGCCGCGACGCTGTGCGCGATGCGCTGCGGATGGGAGGATTATCGGCGTAACGCGGGCGCTAAATCACCCGCTGAACCGTGTTGATGCGGCGGCTAAGTCTCCTGCGAGACGCCCGGGCATTCCGGGCTGTCCTGCGAAGGAGAAGCCTCCGATGCGATCTACTGCCTATGCAGCCCCGAACGGGCGCCAGAATATCCGGGGTGGCTTTACCATCCCCGCCGCGTGTGAATGGTCCGGGCTGAGCCGTTCCGGTCTCTATCGCTTCGCTGGCGAGGGGCGGCTGATCTTCCGCAAGGCGGGCCGCACCACCATCGTTGACGGGGCTAGTCTAGCGGCGCTGGTGGAGAGCCTGCCGGCCGCGCAGATCAGCCCGGCGAAGGCCGCCTGAAATGAAAAGCCCCACGCCCGGCAACAAGGCCGGGGCGCGGGGCGAGGCATCGGCTTGGCGGCTCGATACCTCGCCTCTTAGCGCCATCCACTTCCCAACGCCACATCATACAACGCGCCCGGCTGGCGCGTTGCGGGATATCCTGACAGCCGCCGCCGAAGCCCGGCGATGCGGCGACCATGGTGCAGCCAATGCCGCAGAACTGGCCGCTTTGCTTCATTGGCGCCTGCTGCTGACCGCTCCCCCGGTAAAGGGGGTGGCGTGAATGTCGGTGAACGCTTCGCGTGGATTCGCGCCGTGATCGCAGCGCAGCCCCGCCCTAGCCTGGCAGAAGCCGCCGTCGCGGTGGTGCTGGCTGAACACTACAACGCGGAACGGGGCGCCGCGTGGCCCGCTCAAAAGACGATGGCCGAACTGTTGGGCCGAAGCCGCCGCACCATTCGTGAGGCGCTTGCCAGCCTGGAAGGACGTGGGCTTATCGCGCTGGTGCGGCACGGCGGGCCGCAGCAAAGCGCAGCCTATGCGCTGGTGATGCCATCAGCGGGCGCCCCGTCCCGCCATCAGCGGGCGGACCGTCCCGCCATCAGCGGGCGCCCCGTCCCGCCATCAGCGGGCGGACCGTCCCGCCCCGAACAGTATTCCCGCAACGACAGTGTAGGGAACACGTATCCCGCCGCTAACGCGCGCTCCCCTTACGGGTCGCGCGCTAGCGGCGGCACGAAGAACTCGAACCGGAGGCAGCGCAAGACGGCGCTGATTACCCTTTGAGGGGCGTGGTCAAGATGGTGAAGGCCGCACCCGCCAATTCGCCCACCTTTGCAGCCTGCCGCGTGGAGCATTGGGACGACGAAAAGAACCAGCCCGATCCGTTGGAGGCAGAAGACTACGAAGACTGCGACGTGAAGGAGGCTGCTGATCGGTTCCTTTGCGACTACGGCGCTTGGCGGAAAATACAGGCCGATCCTGCCGAGGCTCAGGCACGGCGGGCATACGCCGAGAAAGGCGCGGCGCACCTCGTCGCCATCTATCCGAATGTCCGCATCAGCGCCGAGAACTACGCCGCCGCCGTTGGCGAAGACCTGGCCGAATACTCCGCCGATATCGTCAAGATGGTAGTGGAACGCACGCGGCGGACCTCTAAGACCCTGCCGACCATCGCCGTATTGCGGGACATGGCCGCCAACGAAGCAGAACGGCGCGACAAGCAAGCCGCTGTGTATCGGCGCGTGACCGAAGACCACGC
>NZ_JBKKKY020000133.1:0-2345 GCF_046613545.2 Aphanothece microscopica RSMan92
GCAAGAGCGACTCCCGAGCAGATCTCCAGACTCAAGCGGCTGCTTCTCGATCTGGAAGATTCAGGAACGCAACTCGACCAGCGGGTTCCCGCAGACATCGCTCTCCACAGCGCTATCGCTGAGATGAGCGGCAACACTTTCTTGCACGGCATTCTGCAGTCAATGACGAGCGTTCTATCGGAAGAGCGCCGCTATGGTGGCGAAATCCGGCAGGCGATGGGCTCTGTTCACGCCGACTCCGATCATCGCCACGAGGATCTCGTGTCGGCGATCGAGCATCACGATGAGGTCGCAGCAGAGGAAGCTGCTCGCGGCATCGTACTTGCGGCGCGCGAGAGCTTCATCCGCGGTGACTGAGCAACACTCCCTGTGGCCGCACCGTCGTGGGTCGCGGAACCGCTCTCGCATCGAGAGCAGCCTCGCTGACCTAACGGTGTCGAGCAGTATCGAGACCGGCCTAAGCGACATACGCGGTGTGTATCGCCTCGCATGGCTCGACGGCAATGAGCGAGTGCTCGCTCTCGCGGGATCAACCCTTCAATGTGTCAGCACCGACGGGCGTTCGCTGTGGAGTCGCGCTGATCTAAATGTCAGCAGAATTGTCTGCATTCACGATGAGCCGGGTGGTCCCGGCTGGGCGGCAGTCGTGTCTGGCACTCGCCAGGTGCTCCTCATTTACACGGCAAGCGGAGACCTCTTCGGGGCGCTTGACACGGACACCCGCTACTCGGTGGCCGGAAATGGCTCCGTACTCCCCTTCGAACTGGAGGGGCGACGCTACATCGCTGTCGCGCCGGTCTACGACAGATGGGTCACGCTGTTCGAGATCAACCATCAAGGACCTCGAGTCGCTTGGCGACTCGACCTTGGCGACAAGATCGATCTCGGGTTCGGACCCGTAATGGTGCTGAGTCGCGGGCATCGACCGGAACTTCTGTTGAGTTCGCGCCGCGGCGAGTCATTCGTCGACGACTCTCAAGAGAAGCTTGTGCTGGGTCGAGACGGAGGACGCGTTTTTCAGTGCGCGGTCGACATCGGTACAGGCGAAATCGTGCGGGAGGGCAGTCATGCTCCGGAGCCTGGCGGGTATCCCGCAGCGCGGCCGTACGGGCTGATGGAAGCACTGCCAGACACCTTTGAAGGCACGGGGAGTTTGGTGCTCGCTAGCTGCCAGGTTGAGGAGTACGTCACCGTAACCGACACCCGCACGTTCCAGCCGCGTTGGAGCTGGTTCGTCGAGAAGGACTGGCCGGATGATCAGCAGGAGTTGCGACCGCACACCTCCTCTGTTGCCGACGTGTTGGGGCTCGGACGGCCACAACTAATCGTGTCGCACTGGTCGAACGGCCGATGGCGTACACGAGTGCTCGATGTACTCAGCGCGGATCCCGGGGGCGATCCTGTCGAGATCGAAGGAGCGTACTGCTGGGGGGTCATCCACTCTGCCGACGACGCCCCCTTGCTCGTCATCAGTCGCCTCGATCGACGTGACCGAGGCGGTGCGCATGACGTGGATGCGGTAGATGCGTCGACCGGAGTGACAAGGGGCTCACTCGTCAACGTAGTTCCAGTGATAAGCACCGACGATGAACTTCCGCCTTACCGACGCTTCCATGCGGACCGCTCGGGGGTCGCGCGGCTCCGCCATCGGAATGGGCGCGAAGGGGTCGTCGTGACCCGCGATGACGGAGTTGGCATCTGGTGGTCGCCAGGCTCTACGGGCGAGCAGTTCGCAATACTGACGAGCGAGCCAGTCGCACGTGTTGACGACCGCGAGGGGCGCTCGAGCGTCACTGACGTGTCGGGGCTCATCACTTTGCTCGACCCGAATCTGCACCCTGCCGGGACCTTAAGGGTCCCAGGATGTAACGCCGAGGTGCTGCTTGCCCTCGATGCCGCGACCGCTCTCATCGTGGCGAGTGCTGGTGAGAGTATCCGAGTATTCGAAGCGCGGTTCGGCACGCACATCACAACTTTCCACGGGCACGCGCCGTCACTGCGGCGGGCCGCCGAAGGAGTCTGGGAACTCGCGTGTGCGAAACGCGTCGGGCGTGGTGAAGTCATCGAGATCTGGCAATTGTCGCGAGAACACAATGTGCGCACGATGACCTGGTCTACCTCTGGCACGGTCGATTCCTTGAGACTGCTGGCCGGAGGGGACGTTCTCGCGACGATCAAGGATGGACCGCACTCGACATCGACCTCGGTGTTCTCTCGAGGCGGCGGTATTCGGTGGAGCGATGACCAACACGGCGCTCACGCTAGCGCTCCGCTTGTCATCGAAGAGGGTAGCGATCGATGGCTTGTGGTCGACGACCACGGCTTACTCCGGTTGCGAGCGCTCG
>NZ_JBKKKY020000134.1:0-2334 GCF_046613545.2 Aphanothece microscopica RSMan92
CGCGTGCGACGACCCAGACGGGTCGCCGCGCCGGGGCGCTGGGGAGCGCGTCCGCCGTCATGGCCGCCCCCCGAAGCCGGTGCGCAGGCCGAGGTAGAATGCTCGCCCCTCGCCGGGGGTGGCGACTGCGAGGTTCACGCCCGGCGCGCGCGCATTGGCGATGGCGCTCACCATCGAGACATGCGCCTCATCGGCGAGATTGCGCCCTTCGAGGAACAGGCGGGTGTTTGGCCCCGCCTGCCAGGAGGCGGAGAGGTTGACCAGCGTGTACCCGGGGGCTTCCAGCGTGTTGCGGAAATCCACCGTCGTCTCCGACTGGGTGAACACCGACGGCGCGATCCGCCACGGCCCCGCCTCCCACGCGAGTTCGGCCACCAGCGTGCTGTCGGGCACGCCGGCCAGCGCATTGTCGCCATAGACGGGATCATTCTCGAACCGGAAGCGGTTGTAGGTCCAGGCCCCGCGCAGGCTGAGCGCGCCGCCGAACACATCGTCGGCCAGCCGCGCCGTCGCGCCGGCTTCCAGCCCGTGGCGGCGGGTGTTGGGCGCATTGAAGGTGGCGGCCGGGATCAGCGGGCTCACCTGGAAGGCGATGAACTCGTTCTCCAGCCGGGCGTGGAAATAGGCGATCTCGAAGTCGAGCCGGCCCCACTGGCCGCGCGCGCCGATCTCGGCGCTCACGCCCTCCTGCGCCTTGATCGGCACGAAGGTGACGAACCCGCCCTGGGTCAGCTGGCCGAACGCTGGCGGCTCATAGACGCCCGCGACATTAGCAAACACCTGAAGGCCCTCGCGCGGCGCCCAGAGGAGGCCGAGTTTGGGGCTCACACGAGAGAAGCTTTCGCTGTCGCTCGCCGCCCGGTTGCGGAGGTTTTCCACCGCGCGATCGGTGTCGATGCTGGAAAGGCCCGCGATGAGGGTCAGATCGTCGCGCGCCTGAAGCCGCAACTCGCCGAACACATCGACGCCGCCAGCCCGCTGGATGCTGTCGGCGGTCAGCACGCCACGGTCGGCCTGACCATTGGGGATTGCGGTGAAGGTGCGCGCCGCCGTGCGGGCATCGCGCCAGCGCGCCCCTGCGCTCCACGACCACGCGCCGGCCTCGCCCTCCAGCCGCGCAAACAGAAGGTGATCCAGCACGCGCTGATCGATCACGACGCTGATCGGGTGATAGAGGTCGCGCGCCGTATAGGCGGCCCCGAACGAGAGCGCGCCCAGCGGCCCTGCCGGCAGGGTGGTGCGCGTCCAGGCACGCAGGCTGTTGATATCGCGTCCGAAGGCGAAGCTCAGATTGCCGGCGTTGGCGCGCTGCGGGGTGGCGCGGGCCTGCGCGATGGTGAGCGCGCCGGGGATTTCCTGGTTCACGTCATTGATCAGCACGCCAAACCGGGTCTCGGCCGTGCCGGTCCAGCGCCAGCCGCCCTGAAGATAGAAGCGGCCGTTGGACTGTTCGGCATTCTCGCGGAAGCCGCGCTGCTTCTGGGCGGTGGCCGCGAGCATCAGATCGAAGCGCTCCCCGACATGGGCGAAGCGGGCGTTGGCGCGCGTGGTCTCGAACGATCCGCCCTCGATCCGCACGGCGCCGGCGGTCTCCTGATCGCGCGCGCGCAGGCCCTCGATCGCGATCGCCCCGCCCAGCGTCGCGCCGGCCAGCGCAAAGGCGTTCGCCCCGCGATAGACTGACATGGCGGCGGTGAAGGTGGGGTCGATCTCCTGGAAGTCGCCAAAGCCGTCCGCACCGTTCAGCGGCACGCCATCAAACTGCAGCTCCACCCCGCGCAAATGGGCGTTGTTGGCGACGCCGGAGCCGCGGATGGAGAGCCGCACCTCCTCGCCGAAGCGGGGCTGCGCAATGACGCCGGGGGTGAATTGAAGCGTGTCGCGGAACGTCACGGCATAGCGGTCGGCGAAGGCTTCCGCTGGCACGACCGAGACGTTGCCGGGCTGCTTGGCCGCTTCGGCCTGGGCTGCGGCCGCGACGGTGCGCTCGCCCAGAACGATGACGGTATCGGCCTGGCGGATCGCTACCATTTCGGCGAGGGCGGGGGAGGCGAGGGCGCTCGCGCAGACAGTGGCGAGCAGAAGGGCGCGCGGGGCGCGCATGACGATAGGCGAAGACATGGAAAACCTGATCCTGACTGAACGGGAAGGGCGCAGCGCGCAGGCATGCGCGCCGCGGCGGGGCGTTGGGGTTCAGATCAGGGTTGGTGGCGCGGTTGCCGGGGGCGGCGGGGCGGCAAGGCCGGCGCCGGGCCGGGGGGCGGCTTCAAGCGCCGGGGGCGGGGCGGCGAAGGGGGAGGACAGCGGGGCCGCAATCGCCTGACCCGGGCCGGG
>NZ_JBKKKY020000135.1:0-2314 GCF_046613545.2 Aphanothece microscopica RSMan92
GCTTGATAGCCGTCAGGGCGGCCGCCGCTTCGGCCGGTGTAGCAAAGCCCCCACGGTGAAACCCGACATCGATTTCTAGCGCTACGTCGAGTTTGCGGCCGGTCTGTGCAGCATAGGCGGAGTATTGCGCTAGGCGTTCCGCTGAATCGATCAGCCAATGCACGACGGCATGGGGGCGCCCGCGCCGCCGGCTATCGTAGAAGCGCGCCGCCGCACCCACGGGAAGCGGTTTGCCGAGCAGGATGTCCGTATCGGGAAAGCGGTGCGCGGTGTCGGACAAGAACGGCTGGTGAAACTCCATCAAGCGTCGGCTGCCGGAGCCCCTCATGATGAAAGCGAGGAGGTCGGGGCTAGGCAGGGACTTGACGACGAGCCGGAACGCGAGGTCCGCTGGCAGCGCCGCCTGCATCGTTGCAAGGTTCTGGGCCAAGCGATCGCGGTCGATCACCAACGTCGGCTTCGCCTCGCCGGCTGCGTTCAGCGCCGCCGACAGGGCGGCAAAGTAGGTCCTGTCGCTTTCGCGGCTGTCCGTTGCAGGGGCGACGGGCGAAGCTACGGCGTTTCCCGCGCCAGACAGCGCCAGGAGCGCCGGCCCCGACATGGTCACCAATCGTCGACGTGTCGGCATGGTCCCGCTCCCCCCGCCAGAAATCCGAAAGGCGGGCGGGCCGGAGCCCCGCCCGCCAATTGCTCAGAACCGAGCCTGGAGGAGCACGCCGATGGTGCGCGGCGTGGTGACGTTGGCGAAGCCAGACTGGTTTGCGCCGCCTTCATTCGAGTAGTTCAGAATGCCGACTTCGTTGGTCAGGTTGTTGACATAGGCCTGCAACGTGTACCGCTCATTCCTGAGCCCGACTTGGATATTGACGTTGGAGTAGCCCGGCAGCTTGTCATGGTTGGTCGCCGTGGCGGCAGTAGAGAAATCACCATAGCGCGAGTCGACGAACGAGTAGGTTCCGCTGGCGTAGCCTTCGAAATCGCCGAACGCCGGCCAGGCGTAGTCCGCGTTGAGCGAATAGCTGAGCTTGGGAACATAAGGCAGCTGGTCGCCGGCGCGCCCGCCGAGGCTGGGGGCGTTCTCCGTCAGGGTGGCGTCGGTATAGGCGCCGACAATCCCGAAAGTGAGGTCCTGGATCGGCTTGAACCGGATGTTCCATTCGAGGCCCTGGCTCTCCGCCGTGCCAGCGTTGCCGACAGTCGTGTAGGTGATGTTGTTGATCGTGACCCGGGTGATGACCTGAATATCAGTCCAGTCGATGTGGTAGGCGGCGAGGTCGGCGGTCAGTCGCCCGTCGAAGAACGCCCCCCGGAAACCGGCTTCGTAGTTGACCGTCTGGTCAGAGGTGTAGAATTGCGGCGCGGGCGGCTGCGCGAACAGCGGACCGCCTGGCCTGAAGCCGGTTGCAATCCGCGCATAGACCATCACGTCATCCGAAATGGTGAAGCGCGGGCTGAGCGAATAGGTCGTGTCCTTGTCTTCCACCCGGCTGTTGTTGATCGCGAAGCGCGGATACAGCAGCCCCGGATACAAGGTCTGGACAGAAGTTTGCTCGCTGTCGGTGTGGCGCAGACCGAGCGACAGGTCGAAACGGTCGGTGAACTTGTAGGTGCCCTCGCCGAAGACCGCCCACTCCTCATAGGACACAGGCTGGGTGCTGCCGCCGATCGGCGGCCCGCCCACCGCAAGAAACCAGTCGGAAAGAGGATAGGAGTCATAGAACTGATTGAAGACGGTATCTTCGGTCGAGTAGAAAATGCCGCCTTGCCACTCAAACTTGCCGGGCGAGGACGACAGTCTCACTTCTTGATTGAACTTTTTCAGTCCTTCAGCCTGTTGCTGGCGGATGGAAATCGGCACAGGCCAGAGCGGCGCGAACGCTTGACCATTGGTCAGGCCCGGCACGGCGTTGAATGACGTGATGTCGCTTGTGAAAAAGGTCTTCAGCCGGCCCCGCGACGTCAGGGACTGCAACGTGGCCCAGCCCAAGTCCCAGGTCACATCCAGGCTGTAGGTCTGGATCGAGTTATCGACGATCGTCTCGTTGAAGCGCGGCTGGCGGAACCCGTTGACGAGGTTGAAGCGGTTCGGCTGCGGATTGCGCGGCTGCCGCGCGGCGCCGACTACGTCGATAGCCCCGTTGCCGTTGCTGTCGATCCGCTGCGTGAACGCCGTCAGCCTGAAGGACAGAGCGTCAGTCGGCTTGAACAGCAAAGAGGCCCGCGCCGACGACCGATACCCTGTGTTGAAGTCAGTGGAGTTCAGCGTCGGATTGTCGATGAAACCGGGAAAACTTTCGTGAGCGCCGGTGATCCG
>NZ_JBKKKY020000136.1:0-2234 GCF_046613545.2 Aphanothece microscopica RSMan92
ATCAAGGGCGAGAGCTACCGGCAGAAGCAAGCGGCCGCAAGGGTTTCCAGCGGCTCCAGCCACCCGCCTACGTAATTGACGCGGACGTCATGGCCGTCACGATCGAGGCCAGCAACCACTCTGCCCACCAGAAGCATTGCGGCGACACGATAACTGGCCCACCCGCCTTGAGATGGCCGCCGAAACCACAACTTGATTGACGCGCCGCGACAGCCTGGTCACGATCCCCGCTGCGATCTCAGGCTCCAGCGGGCTTCCGAACAACCACTCTCTACCGGTCAACCAGATTGACGCCACCCGTCAACCTGATTGACACGGGACAGCATCAGGCAGGACAGGGGATGGCCATGCATAGGGGGGATGTCCGAGGGATGGGCGGTGAACCCCGACCCTGGCGGCCTCGCAGCCCTGGTCAGCTGCACAACCTGGTGGGACTACTCAACCAGGTGAGCACCCCACCAAGTGTCACCATCCAGACCCATAACCAAGGTGGTGGCACTGCGGCTGTAGTCGTAGGTGATTCCCTCCACATGGCCGCGCGCCATCGCTAGCAGCGGCTGGACCCTGCCCTAGCGCTGGACTTGCTCGTTCTCATCGGCGCGGAGCACCATCGCCCAGCCGGGCGGATTCAGGCGCAAGTCGACAATGAAGCGGACCATCTCGAAAACGAAAGCGTCGGTGGAGGGGAAATCCGCCTGCAGGAGGATACTCAGCACTTCTCTGAGATTGCGCGCAGACTCTCAATCACGTCTCAGAAATCAAATGATTGCGATGCCTTCCGCCCCTGCTGGGCATAGAGATCGGCGGTTGTGGGTCAATGATCTGGCTGCGCCGTAACAATCACGCCGGTCCAGTTGCAGATGAAACGTCAGTTGCTGACAAAGAAGCTGACAAATGCACGCAATGTGAAAGAGCGCACTTCGTGGATCCTGAGCCAGCGTGCGCACACCAGTGACGTGGCAGCGGAGCTGTTAGACCATCACAGTCTCAGGAAGCAATCAGCCCCACGGTGCGGCGCTCAGATCAGCGGAGGAGCTCAACAAGGGGCGCTCTGCTGGCCAAGGTGCTGTACAACAGCGGACCGGTAGCGAGACACAGAATCAGTCGAGCTGCACAATCGGTTGATTGTTCATGCTTGGTGATACGATGGAATGCGACAGGAGCGCTTACGCCTCTCGCATTATAGGTCAACTGGGATGCCTGAATCTACCATTGTGGCAGCGCACGACACAGCGCCTATCCCGATCTTCATCGGCTATGACCCGCGGGAACGGGCAGCCACCAATGTGCTGATTGATAGCTTATACCAACACAGCACAATGCCGCTGGCTGTCACTCCATTGGTAAAGTCTCAACTTGAGGCTCAAGACCTCTACTGGCGCCAGCACGACCCCCTCCAGAGCACGGCTTTCTCCTTCAGCCGCTTCCTGGTTCCGCAGCTTATGGGCTTCAAGGGTTGGGCAATCTTCATGGATTGCGATATGCTCTGCCGTGGTGACATCGCCGAGCTATGGGAGCTCCGCGACTCCCGCCATACGGTGATGTGTGTTCAACATGAACACGTTCCCACTCAAGAGGTGAAATTTCTTGGAGAAGTCCAAAGCCGTTACGAGAAGAAGAACTGGAGTTCGTTAATGCTCTTCAATTGCAGCCGATGCAACGCTTTGACTCCAGAATATGTAAACAGTGCCAGTGGACTTGATCTGCATCGCTTCCGCTGGATCGGCGACGATGCACTGATAGGCAAATTACCAATGGAACGGTGGAACCATCTAGTGGATGTACAAGAAGCCGCAATGGCTGAAGAGGCTGCTCTGCTGCATTGGACTTTGGGGGGTCCATGGTTTCGGGAACAGCGCAAGATGGGAGGTTCGCTGGCAGCAGAGTGGTTCAGTGCCCGAGATGATGCAGTGCGACTTTGGGATTGAGCCAACCAATCCACTCACTCCTTGGGCAGTTCAGACCACCTATATGGCTTCAGAGCCAACTATATAGGTTTGTCTCCATTGCCTTATCATAGGTCAAGAATATCTTGCTCCATGAGCTGCTCTACGATTCGCACCCAATAGTCAGTATTCGCATGCCAGGCATTATTATTACCCTTGTAATACTGCACACGGGTAGACAGGGTTAGATCGCAACACAGGTCGGATGGGGGAAGAATGATTCTGAATGGGGACACCCCACTGCGAAGGGATTCATCACAGATAAGCCGGATATTTGCTATGTTTTCA
>NZ_JBKKKY020000137.1:0-2219 GCF_046613545.2 Aphanothece microscopica RSMan92
AGCGCGAAGGGGGCTCTCTCAAGCGAGAGCTTGCCCGCTTCCACTTTGGAGATGTCGAGCACATCGTTCAGGATCGCGAGCAGCGACCGTCCTGATGTCTGGATGGTCTCCACCATCTCGACGGCATCGGCCGGCAAGGCGGTGCTGCGCAGCGCATCGGCCATGCCAAGGACGCCGTTGAGCGGGGTGCGGATCTCATGGCTCATCGTGGCCAGGAAAGTGGACTTGGCCTTGCTGGCGGCTTGCGCGGCCTCCACCGCCTCGGCGAGCGCAGCGGTGCGTTCTTCCACCCGCCGCTCCAGGGCGGCGCGTTCGGCTTCCAGCGTCAAGGCGAGCGCATCGGCGCGCTGCATGGCCTGACGAAAGACCTCCACGCTGCGCGCCATCGTCCCGATTTCGTTGGAATAGGTCTGAAACGGCGCCGCGACCGTGGTGTCGCCCCGCGCCGCCATCGCATTCATCACCGCGCCCAGCCGATCCAAAGGCAGGCGGAGGCTGCGGCCGGCCTGCCCCACGACAAAGATCGCCAGGCTGATCAGAACGAGCCCGAACAGAACAGCGAATGCGAGGCTCTGTTCAAGCTGGCGCTCGCGCGCCGCCAATGCCGCGTCAAGCTCGGCGATCACGGCATGCCAGCACAGATCGATTGCGCCCTGGAACTGGCGTTCCTGGGTGCGGAGTTCGGCCAGCTGCGCTGGGGTCGCCTCTGCCCCCTGGGATTGAGCGATGGCGAGAGCCGCGTCGCGCAGCAACTCGCCAGAGGCGTAAATGCGCCGCAGCGGCGCCTCCAGCCGTTGAGCCGCCAGCGGGTCGGCCTTGGCAAGCGCCGTCTCGGAGCGGCGGACATTGTCCAGATTCGCGTTCAGGGCGCCTGCGGAGGAATAGAGCTGAGCCCAGGTCTCTGGCCTCAGCGGGCCGCGCGACCTAGCATAACCATCGGCCTCGGAGGCAAGCTCCGGAAGGCTCAGCACGGCAAGATCCATGAGATAGTAGCTCGGCAGTTCGGGATCGAGAATCAGGTTCGATCCATCGCCGATCGCGGCAATCAGGGTGAGCGCCGCGCCCGTGAGCGTCGCGGGGTCTGCTTGCCGGTTGATCGCTGCGCGCAGCGCGGCGCTTTCGGGCGCGGTGTCCATCGCATCGTCGTGGCCGATGCGGGCGCGCACAAAGCTGTGCAGCGGCTCCTTCGCGATCACCACTCGATCTTGCGTTGCGGCATGAAAGATCGGCCAGACCGCCTTCAGATAGGCTACGCCCGCGCGTTCCTTGGCGGTGAAAAGCCGGTCGTTGTTGATCTGCGCCGCCCACAGACTTCCGAGCGCCAGCGCCGGCAGCAGCGCTGCGGCAAGCGCGGCCAAGAGCTTCGCCTTCACGCTAAGGCCGCCTTCAAACCAGGCACGGAAGCGAACAAGGGGCTCCATACGTTCACGCTACCAAACAGAGGTTAAGCGGCGCCAAATCGCATGACTGCGGGAGCTGATCGCGCCTGAATGGCGTTCGACACGGCGGCTGTCGCGCCGCGAAAGAAAAAGTGACACCCCCGCTCGCGACACGACAGGACTTCGAAACGACCGCACGCTACCAAGGTGACGGGGGCAAGGAGCAGACAGCGGCATGTGTGGCATCATCGGCGTGTTGGGGCGCGGCCCTGCGGTTCCCCGGGTTCTCGAAAGCCTGCGGCGGCTCGAGTATCGCGGTTACGATTCTGCAGGCGTCGCCACACTGGAGGGCGGGCGGGTCATTCGGCGAAGGGCGGCCGGCAAGATCGCCAATCTGGAGGCGGCTGTTGCTGCAGCGCCCCTGGTCGGCTCGGCAGGCATCGGCCACACGCGTTGGGCGACCCATGGCCCCCCGGTGGAAAGGAATGCCCACCCGCATGTGGCTGGCGGCGTCGCGCTGGTGCACAACGGCATCATCGAGAATTTCCATGAGCTGCGCGACGCGCTGGCTGCCCAGGGGGCCCGGTTCGACAGCGACACCGACACCGAAGTGATCGTCCAGTTGATCGCGGCGGCGCGCGCTCAGGGCCTTCCCCCGCGCGATGCGGTGTTCGCCGCCCTGCGTCAGCTCCGCGGGGCGTTCGCCATCGCGGTCCTGTTCGAAGGGGAAGAGGATCTGATGATCGGCGCGCGCCGCGGCAGCCCGCTCGCCGCCGCGCTGGGCGACGGGGAGGCCTTCCTGGGGTCGGACGGTCTCGCGCTGGAGGGCTATGCGAGCCG
>NZ_JBKKKY020000138.1:0-2198 GCF_046613545.2 Aphanothece microscopica RSMan92
CGCGAACTGATAGTCGAAGGGCAGATAGACCTCGCCCGCGGTGATGAACTGCACGGCGTTGGTGAAGGTCTTGACCGGCAGCGCCTTGGGGATGATCCCGCGCGCGCCCAGATCCAGCGCCCGGCCGGCCAGCTCGACCGGAAAGTTGCCCGACAGGATGGCCACTGGCTTTGGCGCATTGGCCGCGATCACGCGGGCCAGCCCCTCCAGCCCGTTCATGCCGGGCATGTAGAAGTCCAGCAGCACGAGGTCATAGCCGCCGCGGTCCGCGATCATCTTCAGCGCGGTCTCCAGCCCGTCGGCCGTTTCGGCCTGCATCTGCGCGCCCGCCACGATGAACGCCGACAGCGTGTCACGCAACAGCGCGTGGTCGTCCGCGATCAGCACGCTTGGCGGTGCCATGTCCGTCTTCATATGTTCATTCCTGCCCGTATCGGTCGGCCCCGTTCGGGGCATGGCTTGCCGCGCCGCTGCCTCGATGCTGGCGGGACGGTCCGCAAAGGTTAGTGCTTCCTATCCGGAATGGAAATGCCAGGCGCCGGAAACAGCCCAAAGATCAGGATAGTATCGTTTGGATGTCTCTACAGTGGCCTTTCGATGCGCTATCCACGGAGGCAGATCGTAAGGGCGGCGCATTTGCGGTATCGCCCGGCTCAACGGAGGTATGTGCCATGTTTGTCCGGATGCGCGCCTGGGTCCTGTCGGTTCTGATGGCCTTGCCCATGGCCGCCGCTGCGGCCGATCTGCCGCCGCTGACGGGCGACCCGATCCTGCGCGTCGAGGGGCAGGTGTCGCGGACCAATGCCGAGGGCGCCATGGTGTTCGACCTGGCCATGCTGGACGCGCTGCCGCAGGAAGCCTTCACCACGACCACGATCTGGACCGACGGGGCGCTGGCCTTCTCGGGCCCGTCCCTGGCGGTGGTGCTGGAGGCGGCGGGCGCCTCGGGCACGCGCCTCGTGGCACGGGCGGTCAATGACTATTCGGTCGAGATCCCGCTGGCCGAAATCGACGGGCGCTATCCCATCCTGGCCACGCGCATCAACGGCCAGACCTTCGGTGTGCGCGACAAGGGGCCGATCTGGATCGTTTATCCCTATGACGCCGGCGCGGCTTGGCGCACCGAGGTCAATTTCGGGCGCAGCGTGTGGCAGCTGGCCGTGCTGACCCTGGTCGAGTGATGGCCGCGCCGGGAGCCCCCCTGCGCGGGCCGGCCCCGCTGCGGCGCGGGCTTGTGCTGCTGGGCTTTCTGGTGCCGGTCGTGCTGGGCATCGGCTTTGCGGTGGCCGCGCTGTGGGAAATCGGGCGCCAGCTGGACAGCGTGCGGGCGGCCCAGTCCGACAACATGACCTGGACCGTCGCGCAGCTGGAGGTGGACCTGCTGAATCACGCCATCGCGGTCGAGCGGGGCGCGGTGGCCGGGGCAGAGGACATGCCCGCCGCGCTGGCCGACGTGCGGCGCAGCTTTGACGTGCTCTACAGCCGGGCGGTGATCCTGGACCGCCGCGCGCGGTTGCGCTCCGGCCCTGATCACGGCGGGTTCGAGGCGCGGCTGATGCAGCGCATGACCGGGCTGACCGCCACCATCGACCAGGACGACGGGGCGCTGGCGCGTGACCTCGCCAGCCTTCAGTCGGCGATCGGCGACCTGCGCCCGGTGGCGCGTGCCTATGTGCTGGACACGCTGCAGACCTATCTGTCCGAAGGCGACCAGCGCCGTCAGGAACTGCGCAACCTGCTGCGCAGCTTTGTCGTGGTCGGCATCGTGCTGATCGTGGCCCTGTCCTGCGCGGTCTGGCTGGTCCTGATCGTGTTCCGCGCCGAACGCCGCCGCGCGATCGAGGGCGAGCGGATGTCGTCCAACCTGCGCTCGATTATCGAGGCGTCGCTGGACGCCATGATCGTGGCCGATGCCGATGCTTGCGTGGTCCATTACAACAGCGCCGCCGCCCGCATCTTCGGGCGCGACCGGCACGATGTGGCGGGCCGGCCGCTGGGCGCGCTGGGGCTGGTCGAGGATCTGACCCATGCCCGGGTGCGCGCCCTGCTGGACGACGGCGTGACCGCCGACCTGCCGCCGCGCCGCACGATGACGGGGCTGCGGTCCGACGGCAGCCGCTTTCCGGTCGAGGCCAGCTTTGCGCGCGACCTCGATACCGACGGGCGGGTGATGCTGATGGCCTTCCTGCGCGACGTTT
>NZ_JBKKKY020000139.1:0-2094 GCF_046613545.2 Aphanothece microscopica RSMan92
CCGCAAGCGCGGCCAGCACGCCAGGCCGCGCTTGCGGTGAAGCGGGGGGAGGCTGGGCACCCGTGCCCCCCCGTGTCAGCCGCCTGAGCCCAGCCACCCTGCCGTCAGGCGCGCCATGCAGCAGCACCTAGTCTACTCGCACCACCGACGATGTCCGCACTGCAGCCGCAGCCTCGCCGTCACACCTACCAACATACTGCCGAAGTAGAACCGGCAAAAATCGGCTCTAATCAGGCTGGTAGAGCCGTGGGAAATCGATGAGTGCCATCCCGGTTTTGTTTGGTTGAAAGCCCGTAGATGACTATCGCGTGTCATGCAATTATGCGGCGCGGCGAGCGTCGGATCTGATGTGATATTTCTATTTCGATATAATGACCGGATTGGGCGCCGCCTGCGCTTTCTCCTGCTAGGCTTTTCCGCCCTTCTGCCGCTCGCCGCCTTCGCGACTTACGCGCTTTTCAGCACGCTCGGCGCGTACCGCGCAGCCGACGAAGCGCGGTTGCGCGGTACCGCGCAGGGTCTCGCTGCCGCCGTTGACGCGCAACTCGGTAGCTACATCCTGGCGCTGGAGACACTTGCGGTTTCACCGCTGCTCGATGATCCTGTCGATGCTGACACCTTCGAGGCGCGCGCGGGCGAGGTCGCAACGCGCCTGGGAGGGGGGCTCGTTCTGGTTGACCAGCCACCCACCTATCGCATGCTCGCCAACACGCGCCGACAACCTGGCGCGGAACTCCCCGCGGCGACTCCTGTCGAGGGTCACGCCTCGCTTGATCGCGTTTTCGAGACCGGCCGTCCTGCGGTCTCTGGCCTTTTCACTGGGCCGCTCACGGGACGGCCGACGCTCGCAGTCATGGTCCCGGTTGAGCGTCCCGCCAAAGCCAGGCGCGTCCTCGTCCTGACAATTGAACCCGCGGCGCGGAGGGCATTGCTGGCGCGGCAACGATTGCCGGCCGGCACCTTCGCGGCCATCGCGGACAGGCGCCTGCAGGTCCTGGCGCATACCGCCGATCGTGACGGGGCGCAGGTCGGGGCTCAAGCGCCCGATTGGATCTCCACCGCGATGGAGGGCAGGGACGGAAGCATTATCACCGGTCCGGGCTGGCATGTGCCGGACAACGTCTATGCGGTCGAACGTCTGACGCAGGCATATGGCTGGCTGCTCGGCGTTTACGAGCGTGGGGCGCTGCAACAGGCTTCTGCCTGGGCTGCGGTGCGGTTGTTGCTCGCGGGTGGCGCTGCCCTCGGCTTGGGGCTGGCTGTCGTTGTCTGGACGACTAATCGTGCGGCCGTGCGGGAGGCGCGGCGCGAAGCCGGTGCGTTGCGCGCGGGCCGCGCCGAAATCGCGCGCCTGCACAGCGGCCTTCCTGCCATCATCTACCTGCGTCGGGTTGATGCCAGTGGCGGCTCACGGCTTGTCTATCGCGCCGGCGACATGGCAAGGGTCCTCGGTTGGCCCGCCGAGACCTTCGATGGCGTCGATGCCCTTACCCCCTGGATGGAACCCAGCTGGCCCGGCATCGACGTACTCGTGGCGCGCGCGGTCAGGGAAGGCAGCGTCACCGCCGAGTATCGGTTCCGGCAGCCCGATGGGTCGTGGAAATGGCTCCGCAGCCGTTGCCTTTTGCTGACCGGGGACGAGCACGGATGCGCCGAGGTGGTCGGCTACATAATGGACGCAACCAGCGAGCGTGAAGCCTCGGACCGCGCCATTGCGGCTGCCCGTCTTGCTTCGCTTGGCGAAATGGCGGCCGGCCTGGCGCACGAGATGAAGCAACCATTGCAGGGCATCCTGCTGGCGGCCGAAGTGGCCCAGATTGCCGCCCAGCGTGGGAACGGGGCGCAGGTCGATGCGCGGCTCGCGCGGATCATTCAGGAAACCCAGCGGACAGCCGACATGATCGATCGCCTGCGCCGCTTCGCCCGGGGGGCTGAAGAAGGCGGGGCGTTGGAAGAAGTGCCGTTGGCGTCGGCGGTAGAAGGCGCGCTCGTGCTCGCGCGTACGTCTCTCCGTGATGCGGAGATCAGCATCGACGTTGATCTGGGCGATCCGCCGCCCACGGTGCTCGGGCAGTCTGTACTGCTCGAGCAGGT
>NZ_JBKKKY020000140.1:0-2081 GCF_046613545.2 Aphanothece microscopica RSMan92
GCCGCCAGCGACGCCACCACCCCTACCGGCGCGGAGGCATAGCTCGCGAGGTCGATGCCCTCGCCGCCATCATGCCGGTCGGCGCCGAGCCCGCCGCTCAGCGTGTCATTGCCCGCGCCGCCGAGCATCGTGTCATTGCCCCAGCCACCGGACAGGCTGTCATGGCCCGCCAGCCCGTCCATCAGGTCATTGCCCTGCGTGCCGGCCAGCCGGTCATTCCCCGCCGTGCCCAGGATGCGCGTTGGCGCTGCCGGCACCAGCCCGGCATCCAGCGCCGCGGTGGAGGCGCCGGACAGCAGCGTGACCTGCTGCGTGATGCCGGTGGCCGTCGCCGCATCGCTGTCGCGCCGGTCATCCGTGCCGGCGTCGCGCTGGGTGAACAGCGTGCCGTCGGGGGCGACGAACTGCACGGCGTAGGTGCCGGGCAGCAGGTCCGCGAAGCGATAGGTGCCGGTGGAGCCCGTGGCCGTGGTGGCGATGACTTGGCCCGCGGCGTCGAGCAGCCTGACGGTCACGCCCGCCGCGCCCTGCTCGCCGCTGTCCTGCACGCCATTGCCATTGGCGTCCATCCAGACCCGGTCGCCGATGCTGACCGTGCGGTACAGCCCCGCATCGACGTCGTTGCGGGAGTCGCCGCTGAAGACGACCACCGGCGCGATAAGCCCGGAGGCATCCGCATCGCTGTCCCTGGCCCCGTTCGTGCCCATGCCGGCGGCGGAGACGCTGTAGCCCGCGGGGGTTTCCACCTTCACGCCATAGGTGCCGGGATCCAGCGCGTAGAACTTGTAGTAGCCCCAGGCATCCGTGACATCGGTGGCGATCACCGTGCCGGCGGCGTCGAGCAGCTTCACCGTGACATCGGCGACGCCCTTCTCCCCGCTGTCCTGCACGCCATTGCCGTTGCGGTCCTCCCACACCCGGTCACCCAGGATGGCCGGCCGGTACACCCCGGCATCCACATCGCGCACCGTCGTGCCCGACGGCACGGTGATGGTGGTGGAGATGCCGGTGCTGCGGTTCGGATCGCTGTCGACGGCATCGTCGCCGCCCTGGTCGCGCCGGGTCAGCTTGAAGCCGGCCGGCACCTCGAACTTCACGCGATAGTCGCCGGGTTCCAGCCCATCGAACAGATAGGTGCCATCGGCGGCCGTGGTCGTCGTCAACCCGGTCGGCGACCCATCGGCCTTCAGCAGCACGACTGTGACGCCGGGCTGGGAGGCTTCGCCGGCTTCCTCGACCCCATCGCCATCGCGATCGAGCCAGACGCGCCCGGTCAGCGCGCCGGTCTCGTAGAAGCCGGCATCGGCGGTGGCGATGTGCTGGCCGACGGCGAGCGTGTAGGTGCCGGTGATCCCGCCATTGGCATCGCTGTCGAGAGTGTCGTCGCCACCCCGGTCGGCGGGGCTGGCGACGAAGCCATCGGGGGTGACGAACTGCACCTTGTAGGAACCGGGCGCGAGGCCGGCGAAGCCGTAGTTGCCGGCGCCATCGGTGGTGGTGGTGGCGACCACGCCGCCCGCATTGTCGATCAGCTTGACGGTGACGCCGGCGATGCCGGCCTCGCCGGCATCCTGGACGCCATCGGCATCGGCATCGAGGAAGACGCGGTCGCCGATGGAGGCGGTGAGGGGCACGAAGCCGGCATCGGCGGTGGTGTTGTTCTGGCCGCTGGAGAGCGTGTAGGTGCCGGTGATGCCACCGCTCGCATCGCTGTCGAGGGTGTCGTCGCCGCCCTGGTTGGCGGGGCTGGCCTGGTAGCCGGCGGGGGTGACGAACTGCACCTTGTAGGCGCCGGGCGTCAGGCCGGTGAAGCTGTACTGGCCATTGCCGTTGGTGGTGGTGGTGGCGACCACGCTGCCCGTATTGTCGACCAGCTTGATGGTGACGCCCGCCAGCCCTGCCTCGCCGGCATCCTGGACGCCATCGGCATCGGCATCGACGAAGGCGCGGTCACCGATGGAGGCCGTCTGGTAGAAGCCGGCATCGGCGGTGGCGATGTGCTGGCCGACGGCGAGCGTGTAGGTGCCGGTGATCCCGCCATTGGCATCGCTGTCGAGAGTGTCGTCGCCACCCCGGTCGGC
>NZ_JBKKKY020000141.1:0-2053 GCF_046613545.2 Aphanothece microscopica RSMan92
GGCCGGCGCGGTTCCGCACCAGCCGGCCTTCGCTGTCGAGCACGCCGGATGCGCTGGCCTTGCCGAAGACGACGAAGGCGAGGCCCGCGCCATTCACATCGCCCGCCCCGCCGAGGGCGCCGATGATCAGGTCGTCGAAGCCGTCGCCATTGATGTCGCCGGCCGATGCGACGCTGTAGCCGAAGCCGCTGTCGTCATTCGGGCCGATCAGCACGAAGCCGCGCGCGGGATCGAGGTCGGCGGCGAGGAGCGGCGGCAGGGCGCCGCGGATGGTGATGGTGATGGTGGCGCTGGCGGTCCCGTCGATGGAGGCGATCTCCAGCGTGTCGGTCAGCGTCGCCCCGGGGGCAAGGGCGAGCACGGCGGGCGCGTCGGGGCTCAGGTCGTAGCGCCAGGAGCCCGACGTCACGTCGAAGGTGAATTCGCCATAGTCGCCGAGCAGGGAGGCGGGCTCGGCGAAGACATCCTCGCCGGCATCCGCATCCACCACCTGCACGAAGCCGAGGATGCTGCGGGTGGCGTCGGTGGCCACGAGGCCGGCCGTCATGCCGGAGATGACGGCATCATCGTTCACGCCGGTGATGGTGACGGTGATGCGTTCGCTTGCCGAGCCGTCATAGGAATGGACGCCGATCGTGTCCTGCAGCGTCTCCCCGCCGGCGAGCTGGCGCACCGCCGTCTCGCTGTCGTTGAGGTCGTAGGTCCAGGCGCCGGTCAGCGCATCGAAGGTGAAGGTGCCGTAGAGGCCATCGAGGCTGGCAGGGGTGGCGAAGCGGGCTTCCCCGGCATCGGGGTCCACGACGGCAAGGCTGCCCGAGGCGATGTCGCCGGTATCCGCCGTGACCGCGCCGCTGGCGGTGCCGGTGATGCTCGCCGCGGTATTCGCCCAGTTGAGGCTGAGACGGAAGCCGTCGGCGAAGACCAGGTATTCGACGCCCGCCAGGCGGTCCAACCCTTCGTCGCCATCGCCGGGATTGATGTCCCGCACCGTCGTCGCCGTGCCGAGGATGGTCACCTCGTAGTCGACGAAGAGGCCCGCGACCCACACCTCGTCGATGCCGCCGCCGCCGGCCAGCGTGTCATTCCCGCCGCCGCCGAACAGCGTATCGTCGCCGCCGGCCCCGCGGATGATATTCGCCACGTTCGAGCCGAACAGGCTGTCGCCCGCGGTGCCGCCTTCAAGATGCTCGATATCGGTGAGGACATCGCCCTCGGCATGGCCGCCCGCGGCGGTGCCGGTGATGAGGTTGATGGTGACCGAGTCGGTGGAGGAGGCATAGCTGGCGAGGTCGTTGCCCGAGCCGCCATCGAGGATATCGGCGCCGGCGCCGCCGATCAGCGTATCATCGCCTTCGAGCCCGCGCAGCGTATCGGCGCCGTTGGCGCCGGCCAGCCGGTTGGCGTCGGTGGAGCCCACCAGGCTGTCATCGCCGCGCCCGCCGATCACGCCCTCGATCGCGCGCAACGTGTCCCCGGTGGCATCGCCACCCACGGCGGTGCCGGCGCCGAGATCCACCGAGACGGCGGCCGCGATCCCGGCATAGACGATGATGTCGAAGCCATCGCCGCCATCCAGCACATCGCCGCCCGCGCCGCCTTCCAGCGTATCATTGCCGCCAAGTCCGCTCAGGCTGTCGGCGCCGGCCCAGCCGATGAGCCAATTGCCGGTGTCAGAGCCCGTCAGCGTGTCATCGCCGCGGCCGCCCCGCAGGCTTTCGATGCCGATCAGCGTATCGCCCTCGGCATCGCCGCCGCTGCCGAGGCCGGTGGCCAGGCTGACCGAGACGGCGCTGGCGGAACGCTGGTAGCTGGCGGTGTCGCGATCCTCCCCGCCATCCAGCAGGTCGGCCCCGGCGCCGCCTTCCAGCGTATCCGCGCCTTCCAGGCCCTCGATCCTGTCATTGCCGGCGCCGCCTTGGATCCGGTTGGCGGCAAAGGACCCCACCAGGCTGTCGGCGCCGGCGCCGCCTTCCAGGTTCTCGATATCGATCAGGACATCGCCCTGCGCCTCCGCGCCCAGGCCGATGCCGAGGGCGAGGTTGACGGCGATCGG
>NZ_JBKKKY020000142.1:0-2048 GCF_046613545.2 Aphanothece microscopica RSMan92
TGCAACATTTCTCTATTCGAGGTTCGAATAGAATACTTATCCACGGAATACGCGTCGAATCCTGGGCCAAACAAGCCTCAGACGCGGATATCGACCCCATCGCGCGTTGCGCGCATCAGATCACGGGTCGCCTCAAGGCTGGCCTGCACCACTTCCAGCATTGCTGCTTGCTGTTGCTGGGCCGCCTTCATGGCCACGATCCCCAGCGTCTGCTTCACGCTATCGCCGCTCGCCACGCCTTCTGCGGCCCGCGCCATCTGAGAGGCTGCGCGCGTCAGTCCGGCGGCTCCAATGCTCAACACGTCCATGGGGCGCTCCTTCGGAGGGTCTGGATAGGGCCGGGCGATGACTGGCGGGTTGCCCAAATCCCGACAGTTTGAGCGATCGCCTCCTGCGACCGCCCGCCGCAGGGGAGCGTCTTGCTGCTGCGCCGCACAGGGGCGCAGCCTGCGGGCCGGCATGGCGCTCGCCCGCGCGCGAAGTGCAGGGGCGCGGCGTCAGCGCAGCACCGGGAGACGCCCATGACCAGAAGAGCCCATGCGACCGCCGCAGCGGTCGCGCTGATCGGACCCCACGGCTCCGGCAAGACCACGCTTCTGGAGGCTCTGCTCGTTGCTTCGGGAGCCGTCACCCGAAAGGGGGCCGTCGCTAGCTCCGACAATGTCGGCGATTCCAGTCCTGAAGCCCGCACGCGGGCGATGTCGACCGAGGTCAACATCGCCCGCTTTTCGTATCTGGACGATCCCTACGCCGTGCTGGACTGCCCGGGCTCAATCGAGTTCGCCGGCGACATGGCGGCGGCCTTGCCCTGCGTCGATCTGGCGATCGTGGTCTGTGAGCCCGATCCAGCACGCGCGGGCGCCCTGCAGCCGATCCTGAAGCGGCTCTCGGACGCCCACATTCCGCACCTCCTGTTCGTCAACAAGATCGAGACCGCGCGCGGCCGCGTCCGGGACTTGCTGGAAGCGCTGCAGGAGGTGTCGCCGACGCCGCTGGTGCTGCGCCAGGCCCCGATCTGGACCGACGGCAAGGTGACGGGCTTCATCGATCTCGCGATGGAGCGGGCTTATGTATACCGGCCCGACCAGCCGAGCCTGCGGGTCGATATTCCATCCGATATGGCCGATCGCGAGGCCGAGGCCCGGTTCCAGATGCTGGAGCGGCTGGCCGACTTCGACGATCACCTGATGGAGGAGCTGCTCAGCGATGTGACGCCACCTCAGGCGGAGGTGTTCGCCGATCTCGCAGCCGGCGCCGCCAATGGCCAGATCGCCAGCGTGATGCTGGGCTCCGGCCTGCATGGCCATGGGGTGCGCCGGCTGCTGAAGGCGCTGCGCCACGAAACGCCGCCGCTCGACCAGGCGGCCCGCCGCCTGCTGGGCGCCGCCCCGGCTGGGCCGGCTGTCTATGTCGCCAAGAGCCTGCATGCGGGCCAATCCGGCCGGCTGTCCATCGCGCGGGTGTTTGGCGCGGCGCTGAGCGATGGCGCGACGCTGTCGCGGGGGGATGGCGCGGAGGCGCGGGTGGGTGGTCTGCTGGCCATTCAGGGGGCCCTGACCCGCAAGATCGACCGGGCGGAGGCAGGCGACATCGTCGGGCTCGCGCGCTTTGGTGAGGCCCGCACGGGCGAAGTCTATGCCGCCAGCGGGCGGCTCAAGGCTCAGGCAATCGAGATTGCGACACCAGTTTATGAAGTGGCGCTCGCGGCGCGCGACAAAAAGGATGAAGTCAAGCTGTCCGCCGCCATGCACAAGGTGATGGAGGAAGACCTCAGCCTTTCTTTCGGACCCGACGCGGAGACTGGCAGTTTCCTGCTGCAGGGCCAGGGCGAGACTCATCTGGCGGTGGCCCTTTCCAGGCTTGAGCGGAAATTCGGCGTCGGGGCGGTCGCGTCCCGGCCGGCGACGCCCTATCGCGAAACCATCCGCAAAGGCGTCAGATCCACAAGGCCATCCCCAACACCCACCTGGTGATGCACGGCTCCTCCTCGGTGCCCCAGGAGTGGCTGGACATGATCAACCAGTACGGCGGTGCCATCCCCGAGACCT
>NZ_JBKKKY020000143.1:0-2043 GCF_046613545.2 Aphanothece microscopica RSMan92
GTTCCCCCCAAGGCACGCGACGGCTCTGCGCCCCGGCCTAGGCCGCAAGCAGACGGGGATCAAGCCGGAACGGGCAGGGGACCCAGCCCCAGATGCGCCCGCACGGGCGCCGCGATGGCGCGGCCGTCCATCTCGATCCGGCGGCGCGGACGCGCGACCAGCCGCCCGATGGCCTCGCCAAGCGTTTCCTCGCACTGGGCGATCTCCACCAGGCCAAGACCGGCCAGCGCCCGCACGATCTCTTCCTGGTGGTCGTCATAGTGTTCGCCGCGCGCAGCGCTGCGCGGCATCGCCACCACCCGGGAGCCGGCCTGAAGCGCCGTGATCAGCGATCCCGTCCCGCCATGGCAGACCGCAATGTCGCTTTCGCGCAGATGCCGCCGCATCTCCTCCAGCGGCGCGGTCTCAAACGAGACGCAGCCTGCCGGGCGAACCCCGCCTTCGCCAACCTGGGCGATGATCTCATGATCGATAAGCCCGCGTCGCTTCAGCGCCACGACCGCTTCCACCATGGAATCAAAGGGCAACGTGGCCCCCACGGTGACGAGGATCTGCTTGCGGCGCACGTCGTCTTCCGCGTCCACAACGCGCAGCGGATTGGCGAGCGTCGCCTTGGGGTAGGCCTTGGCCAGCAGCGGCCACTGCACGAGGGTGAATTCCGAGAATGGACTGGCGAGGCGGCCGAAAAGGGAAGGCCCCTCCACGCGCGCGAACGTCTCGATCAGCACGAACCGGGCGCCCAGAAGCCGCGCCCACAGCATGAAGAACCAGGTGGATCCTGCGCCAGTCGAGATCACGACGTCCGGCCGCTCCTCGCGCGCGATGGCGAGCGCGGCCTGGGCGTTGCGGGCGCCGGCCATCGCCATGGCCGGCACGGACTCGCGCTTGCGCTGGCCATAGGCGAAGTGATCGAGATAGCGCACCCGCCAGCGGCCCTCGAGGCTCCGCGCCAGCGCGGTCGGTTCGGTCACGAAGAACAGCTCATGGCCCTCGCCCTCCAGGAAGGGGGCCAGATCGGTCAGCTGGCGCAAATGTCCGCCGCCCGACGCCGCCAACGCAATCTTCATCTGAGCCGTCCCGACTTGCTAGGTCCGCCTGTCTGGCATGCAATCCTTGTCGCCGCCCTAAGGCCGCTGTGGCGCCCGCCAGAACCGCTAGAGGGCCGAGGCTGCCCCTTCGGGCGGCTCCAGCGGCTGTGGCGGGCTTACCCGGCTGGCGCTGAAGGCGCGCGCGCGACCGTCCGGCCCCCGCAGCGTCCCGGTCATGGCGCCGCCCTGCACCGTCGCTTGCCCCTCGAACCGCTCGCCGCCCGGGGTCGTGGCTGTGAAGCGGAAGTCAGTTCCACGCAGCCGCCCTTCGCTCAACGACAACTGGCCGAGCGAACCGGTCGCCTTCTGGAAGCTCTGGTCGAGCGTCAGGGCGCCCGCGGCCAGCGCGAACCCTTCGGCCGACGCCCGCCATTCGCCGTCCACATTGGCCGGCACGATCCAGAGGTAGGCGGTGCGGCTGTCGGCAGTTCGGGTCTCGTCGGCCTCCCATTCGCCCATGTCGAAGGCGTGGCTGGTCAGGCGCGTTCCCGGCTTCATGGCGAGCAGCGTCGGGCGCAACCTCAGGTTCAACGATGGGAGAAGATACATCGTGACGACGTCTGCGTCGGAGAAATCCTCCTCGAAAATGTCGCCACGAACGAAAGCAGCCTGGTCTGCGACGCCCGCCTCGGCCGCCTTGCGCTTGGAAAGCGCCACCATGTCGGGGTTGTATTCGATCCCGAGGGCGCGGGCGCCGAAATCCCGCGCGGCGGTGATGGCGATGATCCCGTCGCCGGAGCCAAGGTCAACCACCCGCTCGCCAGGCTTGACGTCCGCCATGCGCAGCATTTCCGCCACCAGCGTCGCCGGCGTCGGAACCCAGATCACATCCTTCCCCGGCTGGCCGACTTCCGGCTGAAACTGGCTGTCGCCGGAAGCAGCGGGGGGCTCCATGTCCACGATCGGCTGCGGGGCGATCCGCGGCAGCCCGGCAAATACGAGGACGCCGCCGAGC
>NZ_JBKKKY020000144.1:0-2037 GCF_046613545.2 Aphanothece microscopica RSMan92
CCGAGCACGCACGTAGTGAGACACAGGTACCCCCGAAGTAAACCGGTAACCCCAAGATCCCACCCACATAAACCGCCGACCCGCCACATTCCCGGTGGTTGCCGCGAACTCACCGTAAGGCTTGTAATCCGCCGTGAACACCGCATTCGTGGCCGCATCATAACCCGCCACCACGTTGCCCAGAGCGTCTCGGCCATAGGTCAAGATATCGCCCAGGCCGTCGTACTCGTATTCCACCTGGCCATTGCGGCTGATGTAGTTTTTAACCGGCATTAGGTTCGCTCCTGCAAGTAGTCGGTGCCATCCCAGACAATGGTGGTTAGGGCTCCCGAGACGTTTTCACTTCGCTTTTGGCCGTTGCCATCATAAGTATATGTGGTTTTGGCTCCATTGTGGTCAAGAACCTGCAAACGGTTCTCTTTATCGTAGGCCATCGTCGTCGTGATGGCCACCGTTCCATTCGGCGGCTCAAAGCCAACGATCCCGATCAAGTTCCCGTTCAGGTCGTAGGTGTGGGTCGTGAGCTTAGAGCCGTCGGAAGACTTACAGCTAAGTATCTTTGCCCAATGTGTGGATGCTGACCTAGGAACAATCAATGGTCCAAAAGCAGCTGGGATCTCCGAAACAACCGTACTGCCGCACAAACCACGGCTATCGGTTCATTCGAAATGTAAGCCATCTTCGTACTATTCCTCCGCTCTGGATCTCCGTACCCGGGCCTTGTACGGAAACAACTCCCTTTGCACTGGGATCCATCCCTGGCTGCCAGAAGATCTCACCGTTTTCAGAGCTTATGCTTGATATTGATCTTCCACCCACGTTAGGATGGAGCGTTATAACTCCGTTTACCTCCCGATAAACGGCGCGAGGATTAAATGGCGCGTGCGAAGGAAGTAAGACGACCGGCAATGTCACTTCACCCTTTGTCTTAAGTTGTTGAACGCTCTTCTCGCTCAATACAAACTCTTCGGTTGCAGTGGCCAGAATGTACACATACATTATTAGCACGAAGACGGCTACAGCCAAGCCAGCGATCCATAATCTCCCACCCTTCATCCGCACGACCCACCGCAGCACCTTCTCGTCTTAGCACGTAAAAAAGGCGAACCAGAAAGCGACCTTGATACACTGAGTGCCGTGAGACCTGTTCCTGGCCCGGCGTGCGGTGATTTCCAGTCCAATCCCCAGGCAGCAGATAAACCAGTCCCGATTCGGTAAGTCCAATCCGGAAACGCGGTGTGCGCCACCCCCCCATCGACCGTAACGACATCTTGGAACGCAGAAAACTTCAGATATCCTCTCACCACAATGGGGGGAGCCGACGCAAGGAGCGCACTGAGCGCGGGACTCAGAGTTGCGATCTTTGGTGCACCCAGCCGGCCCGAGACTTCAAACCAAATCTCCGAATCGCATCCGTTAGATTTCGTTCGCAGAGAGCGTATTCTGGCCACGCCAAGACCACGATCAGTTTGTCCATTAAGGTAGTACTCTGACGTCCCCGTCTCTACTCTCAGACTCGGATCCGCGGCACCGATGTTGCACGACGGAATCGTTACCTGCACAAAGAGCTTGCAGCTAAGCGGTTTCGAGATTGGATCACCATAAGATAACTCATTTGTATTCCCTAGAGCTGGGCTTCCAGGAAATGGTTGAAAATAGTGTCGATATATTGCACGACTCCTTGAAATATATGCACACATCTGAACCCAAATCTTAGTCAATCCACTTGGATCCGTGGCTGCAGTTGCCTGCCCCCCCACATACCCAAACGCCGGTTCCGTCGGCCACAGCGGATCGACGCTCGTCCAAATCCCCATGGGAAAGCCGTAATGACGGGCCCGGACGTAGTGACTCACCCACTCCCGCCGAGTTTCACGGTAGCCAAGGCCACCCACCCATCCAAAACGACCCACATCGTTCCATTCGGCCCGGGTTTCGCCGTAAGGGTCGTAGCTACGATCGGCGGTCAGCCAGCCATCTTTGTAGGTCGCAACTACCGAGCCCAAAGCATTTGTCACCACCGCAACCTGATCCGTC
>NZ_JBKKKY020000145.1:0-2018 GCF_046613545.2 Aphanothece microscopica RSMan92
CTCGCGCCTGGGCTCGTGCGCGATCCAGGCGTGCGGGTTTCATACTCGAACTACGCAACCGCCCTCCTCGGCCTGATTGTGGAGGATGTGACAGGCGAGCCGATCGAGGCCTACTTCCGGCGCGAGATCTGGCGTCCGCTGGGCATGGACAGCGCGCGGTTCCAGCGCGGGCTCACTTTGGAGCCCGGAACTGCGACAGCCTATTCGAAGCAGCCTTCCGGTGCGTACGAGCCGGATCATTTCATCGCTTTCAACCCCCTTTACTGGCCGGTCGGGGCGGTGAGCCTGACGCTCGACGACGCTGTCCGCTATGCGCGCTTCCATCTGGAACGAGCGCGCGGGGTGGAGGGCCCGGTGCTGAGCGCGGCGCAGCATCGCCGCCTCACGAGCGTGATGCGCGCCAACCATCCCGACACCGGGGGCTTTGGGTTCCAGATCATGAGCTATGAGTGGAACGGCCGGCGCCTGATCGGCCACGGCGGCACCTGGGTCGGCTACGAGTCCATGCTTCTGGTGTCGCCTGACGATGACATGGCGCTGTTTTTCTCCATCGTCGGTCCGCGCGGGATGGGTAACATCGAAGCGACTCGACTGCTGGTGCCCCGGCTGTTCTGCGACGACCAGCCGCCACGCCCGGCCGCAGCCGGTACGGGCGTCGCGCTGGCGGACTATGCCGGCGTGTATCGCCCGGCCATGCGCACAGACACCCGCGCCGAAGGCGTGCTCGCCTACCTCGGCGGCGGCGATGCGGCCGTTGTAGAGGCGACCCCCGATGGGTTGATGATCGCCGGCGACGGGCCGTTCAAACCGGTGGGCGATGATTTGTTCTTTCATGCCCAAGCAAAGCAGACCGGCGCCAATCCGTTCGCGATGCCGCGCATGGCTTTCTATCGTGACGCCGATGGAAAGGTCGCCGGTCTGACGAGCCATCTGGGCTTCACCCCGCTGGAGAGGGTGGGTCCGCTGGGCGATCCACGCTGGGCGGCGAGCGGCTTGCGCTGGATCGGCTTTGCTTTGCTTCTCGCCTTGCCAGCGTTGTTCTGGCCGCGCCGCTCGGTGGCGGAGCTGGGGGTGAAGGCGGCTGCGTTGGCGCCGGCGGCCTGTGTCTTCGCGATTGCCCCCGTGCTGACTATGGCGATGGGGCCGGGCGGGCTGGGCGCCTATTTGATCGAGGGGCGCACGCTGCGGTTTGCGGCCGCCAGCGCGCTTGCGAACCTGACGGTGCTTTGCGCGGTCGTTCTGACGATCGCGGCGACGATCTGGATCAGGGATGGCGGGCGGCGACCCGTCTGGGCGCGGGCGCATCTGACGCTGACAGCGGCGCTGACCTGCGCTGCATCGGCAATCCTCATTGCCGTTCATCTGGTTGGATTCGGTCGCGCCTAGATGCGGATTGACGCAACGGGAATTCGCGGGCTTAACTTGTGATCACAAATCGCAAAAGCGCCTAGGGCGGGGGACCAGGATGACGAAAGTGGCGAAGATGCATCGGGCGCAAGCGTCCGTATTGGTTCTGGCGACGTGCGCCGGTCTTCTGGCTGCGCCGGCGGCGGTTCTGGCCCAGAGCGCGCCCGCGCAGGACGAGGTTCGCGCCGCCCGAAGCGAGGTGATCATCGTGACCGCCACCCGCCGGGCGGAATCTCTCACCGATGTTCCGCTTGCAGTGACGGCGCTGAGCGGGGAGTCCCTGAATCGAAAGCAGATCCTCGACTTCCAGAGCCTGGCGGCCCAGGTGCCGGGCTTTTCGGTTCAGACCCGCAGCGCCGGTTTCAACCAGCTGATCATCCGCGGCCAGAACACGGGCAGCACCGGGGCCAGCGTTGCGACGGTGATCGACGACATGCCGTTCAACTTCGTGACGTCACGCGGCTCTAGCGGCCTGCTGGCGGCAAACATCGACACATGGGATCTGCAGCGTATTGAGGTCCTGCGCGGGCCGCAGGGAACGCTGTATGGCGCCGCCGCCCAAGGCGGTCTGATCAAGTACGTCACCAATGCGCCGAAGACCGGCGAGACCA
>NZ_JBKKKY020000146.1:0-1995 GCF_046613545.2 Aphanothece microscopica RSMan92
CGACTTCGAGGCGGGCGGCGTCAACGACGTGGTGCGCCTTGTGGGCACAGCCATCACCAACTTCGCGCAGGCGCAGGCGGCGATGAGCTTCTCGGGCACGATCAACGGCACCGTGCTGGTAGTGGATGGGGGCACGCAGATCTGGTTCCTCAACCACCAGCCCGTCAACCTCACCGCGGCGGACTTCCTGTTCGCGTGAGGGGGCGGTCCAACTGGACGCCGCCGGATGGCCGCGCCTTCATCATCAGCCTTGAGTTGGAAGACGCGCGGATCGGGCAGCCAGGGCGCAATGCCAAAACGGACTGGCTCCGGGAGGTTCACCCGGTGAGCGCTTGAAGCCGTGCCGCCTAGGCGGCACTGGTGTTGCCTTTGACAGATTGTTTCGCCGTGACCCGCGCCACGAAGATGCATGCCGGCAATGTCAGTATCTGATGTACTTTTTGTCGCCGACGCACGCGAAGGCGCAATTTTGTAGTAAACTTCAGATGGAACATGTCCAAAGCCGTATGGGAGACTAATCTGTGCCCCGTCGATGCCAGAGGTTTCCTGTTCATGTTCCTGTCCTTGTCCCCGCGAACCCTGATTAACGCCAATGATTCCATCGAACAGGGCAATCTCGGGATCATTCGTTCGCCTTCAGGGCAGACTTTCGCCGCTTATGTGAACAATCCCAGCTTGTTCGGCCTCGACCCCGCCTCAAGCGTCGTGTTCGTTCCCCTCGACTCTCAAGGCAACGTGGCGGGGCCTTCCATCAATTTTGCGACCCCGCCTCTGCAGACTGCAGGCTCCCAGATCGACTCCTTCCGGTTGCTGCCGCTCTCCGATGGCCGTTTCGCCCTGATCTATGACGAGTATGATCCTCAGACTGACAACGCTGACATTTTATATCAGATTTACTCCGCCAACTTCGTGCCCTCTGGCCAGCCAGTGATGCTTGTCGACGGCGGTTCCGTGACCGGGCATTATCTCGTAGACGCGGTCGCCGATCCGGCCGGCGGCTTCACGTTCTCCTACGGCTCCTATGCTCTCAGCGGGTCTGGAAACGACAGCTTTTTCATCCGCTCGATCGGCGCAGACGGCGCGCTTCTTGCCAGCAGCGCGTCCAGCGCCCCCTCACCTACTCTGATCGCGACGTCGGGGGGATTGCTGCTCGCCACGAGCGAGTTGTTTGGCGCAACCGGGAGCGTCACACTTGATTTCCCGGGCGGCGCGCCTCCCGTCACCTTCAATATGGCGCCTTATCTGCTGGCGGGTGCTCAGTCGACGTCGCTCTATGCGCAGACGGTCGCCCTATCGGCGACGCAGGCAGTGACTCTGATCAGCCACTTCAGCTTCAGTTCCGGAAGCCCGGCCCAAAGTGGCCTGCTCCTGGTCCGCTTCACGGACGGCCAGACTCCAGCGGTCATCGCCGACTTTTCGAGCCTGGCCAGTTCCTCCTGGTTCGCCGACTCCTTCATCCGCCTGCTCGACGGCAGCTATGCATTCGTGTTGCCGAAGAATGTGGGAGGGAACTGGATCAACGAGGTCTGGCATGTGGGCGCCTCCGGCCAATTGCTCGGCACGCGACTCCTCGACACAGGGACCGCCTCACAGAACTCGCTGGTCTCGCTGATGGAGACCAGCCCGGGGGTTCTGGTCGCCACATATAAGGCTGTCACGGCCGCCACGGGCACGGACTCCGAGGTCTTCCGCGAGACGCTGCGGATCATCACCCAAACCGAGGGAGCGGACTCGATTGTCGGAACCGATTTGGCGGAGGCGCTGTCGGGTCTTGGCGGCGACGACACCCTTTCCGGCCTGCAGGGCAACGACACCCTCATCGGCGGCCTTGGCAACGACACGCTGGATGGCGGGCTTGGCGTCGACGAGGCCTCCTACGCCGGGGACACGCTGGCGGTGGCGGCGAATCTGCTGGGCGGCTTCGCGGTTCAGCGCGTGGGCCAGCCCGACTTCACCGTGGACACGCTGACCGGCATCGAGAACCTGCGCGGCGGC
>NZ_JBKKKY020000147.1:0-1971 GCF_046613545.2 Aphanothece microscopica RSMan92
ACGACACCTCGCCGCGTTCGATCCACCACGACCCGCTGGCGCCGCCCGCACCGCCCGTCGCGGGCGCGGAATAGTTGGGCGTGCCCGTGGAAATGGCGCTTTCCAGGAAGAACAGCTGCGACTGCAGTTCCATCGCCGTCTCGGCCTGCGCCTCGTTCCAGGGCGGATCGCCCAGATCGGCGTACTGCAGCGACATCTTGGCCATCTGCCCACGCCTGATCGCCGCTGTCGCAAGATCCAGCGCCTCTGCATCCGAGGGCAGGGGCGTGTTTTCCCTGGCCCGCTTCTTGATGGCCGCGATCATGTTGCGGGCGGCCTTTTCCAGGGTGTCAAAGCTTTTGTGGTCCGGGGTTTTCGACACCACCGTCCCGGCCTGGATCAGTGCCAGAAGGTCCTTGTCGGTCTTCACCGCCTCGCGGATCGCGTTGGGGTTCTTGATCCGGGTGGCGGGAAAGGCCGCGCGCTTGACCAGTTCCATCGCGGGTTTCAGCGTCTGGTGTACCTGCGTCTGACCCTGCAGCCGCGACGCTTCCTGCTGCATTGTCAGGGCGCGCTTGGTCATCAGTTCCATCGCCTCCTCGGCCTTGGCAAGCGCCGGGGAATTCGCGGTCAGGTCGCCCGCGCGATAGGACAGCCTCACCTCATTGAACAGCCGGGTGACGATTTCCACATGCTTGGGGTCCAGCCCCTGGGTGCGCTGGATGAGGTCGAACTTGCGTTCCAGCGCGAGGAAGCGCTGTGTCACCTTGGGGTCGATGTCCTCGATCTGAGCCTCGGTCATCTGGCCCTGGCGGCTGAACTTTTGGGTCGCCAGCGTCAGCGCCTTGTCCAGGATCACGCGCACCTCCTCGCGTTCGGTATCCGACAGGGCGGTGTCGGTCGTCTACTGCGACACCATCTCGCCGTGGCGCGCGATGAAGCGTTTCCAGCCCTCTTCATGCTTGGTGGGGTCCAGCCGCTGGATCTGATCGGCCAGCTTTTCCCAGAAGGCCAGATCGGGATACTTGGCCTTGGCCGATACCGGCGCGACCTCGGCCGCTGCGATCAGGCGTTTGATCTGGTCGTTGATCTTGGTTTCCAGCAAGCCGCGGTCGTGGTCTTCCAGCGTGTTGTCGGCGCTGACGCGTTCGCGCAACATCTTCAGGCGCCCCACCAGCCCGTCGATCGTGCCTTCGATCTTGACCGTGGGCGACTTGACCATCGTGTCGACCGCATCGTCGAACTTTTCCAGCATCTGGCCATAGACCACGGCCCGGGCGTTCGGATCCTCGGTCTGCGGCTGGGGCGTGCCGCCGTCTTCTTCCTGCGGCTCGATGTCATGTTCGTCGTCCAGGGTCACGCCGCCGCCGCGCATCACCACCTTGATCGTCATCTCGGCATGCAGGGCGACCGCGTTCTTGACCGACTTGGCGCTGCCCGGCACCGGCTGTTCCGGCGTTTCCAGCACAAAGCGCCCGGCCTCGAAAAAGATCCTGCCCTGGAAGAACGGTGCGCGCTTGCCGCGCATCTCGAAGGCCTTTTCCAGATCGGATTTCTTGGGTGTCTTGCGGCACACCACAAAGCCGGCCGTGGGCTTGCCCGGCACCAGCACGAAGTTCCACGCCTTTTCGGGGTCGACCACCTGCCGCACCTTGGCCATCGACTTGGCCAGCGTGCTGTCGTCGCCTTCTTCATCGGCGTCCTCGGCCCGCTTGTCGAGGCGCGGCGCCAGCGATTGCAATTCGCCCTTGGCGGTGGAAATGGTCGTCTCGAGGAAGTCGACGATCTTGTCGAACTTCTTCTGCGCGGTCTTGACCTCGGTCGCCTTGGCGACGATGGCCTGCAAGGTGCTGGCCATGCGCACCACGTCGTCCTTCTTCTTGGCCGAGGCATAGTCGTCCAGCGTTTCGGACACGCCCGTCTTCTTGACGGACTTGTGGTCTTTGTCGTCCAGCAGCCTGCGCCAGTCTTTTGTCGACAGATAATCGGGCA
>NZ_JBKKKY020000148.1:0-1956 GCF_046613545.2 Aphanothece microscopica RSMan92
GTTGATCGCCCGGAGGGCGGCGCGGGCCTTGTCGCGCAGCTGCTGGGTGACCAGTTCGCAGTAGGGCACCTGAGCCAGCAGGTCGACGGTGCGGCGGAGCACACGCACCACGTCTCCCTCATCCAGCGAGGTGTTCGCGATCACATCACTCCAATTGGCTCCGCAGGCCCAGGCATGCACCAGTCCGGTGAGTTCAGGCTCCCACCAGATCGGGAACAGCACCTTGGCGCGTTCCTGTTCTCGCCCGATCTCACGGCGCAGGTTGCGCAGGTCATGGAGGGCCTCCTCCACTGCCGCGGGCGGCGCCCAGGCACACCACAGATCCGGGCGGTTGACCTCGGTGGAGATGGCCTCCAGCACGGCGGCCAGTTCAGCCGGAGCCAGTGCATCCAGATGGCCACTCATCAACGCCAGCCCCAGCCACAGCTCATTGTCACCGCGCAGGGCAGCCACGGTGCGGCCCACCTCGGTGGGCTGGAGGCCGTCCTCACCGGCGAGTGCCCCGAAGTGGCGGAGCACCTCGATCAGGGCCAAAAAGGTGTCCCAGTGCCGGTTGGAGCGGAAATGCAACACCCTCTGCCGCTCCTCCAGTTCGGCCGCCACCTCATCCATGCGGCGGCGGTGGCGTTTGAGCTGCTTGCGATCGCCCCAGCGGTGGGCCGGATGGAGCTCGAGCGCCTCCTCCAGCTGGTGCACCCTGCGGGCCTGCTCCTGCACTTCTCCGGCCAGGTCGTACTGGGGGGTGGCCATGTCGTGGCGCCGGGCCATGGAGGCCACAGCCAGGGCCAGGCCGCCGCTGGCCTGATCGCCATGGCGCAGCTCACCGGCGTGGCGAAGAGCGGGAGCCTCCAGCTGCTGCACCTGGAGGCAACTGAGTTCGGCATGCAGGCTCACCACCGCACTGCAGGGAACCAGGATCCAGACGTTCTCATCGGTGAGACAGAGCAGCAGGGGAAACTGGCCGGAGCCCTGCACCTTTTCCACGATCACCGCCGGGGTGACGCGGCTGCGCAACTGGGGAGCCTTGAGGCTCACCAGGGTGCCCTCACTGGCGAACTGCAGGGCGAGGGTGAGCTCATGGGCGAGGGTTTCCTCCGCCTGGTGCTGAAGGGTGCGCAGCAGGCGCCGCTCCTCCCGCAGGCAACCGCGTTGCTTCTCGTAATCCTCGAAGTCGTCCCAGGGAACCTCACCGCCACCTGACTCGAGCGACGCGAGCTGGGCGCGGAGTTCGCGGATGCGGGCCTCATCCTCGGCCAGGTCGAGGGTGGCGAGATAGCGGCCGAAACTGCGCTCCACCAGCTCCTTGGCCTTGGAGAGGTCATAGCGCTGCAAGAGGTTCAGCACCATGCCGTAGCTGGGGGTGAACTGGCTGACCAGGGGATCGGCCGGCGCCAGCGCCAGCTGGCCCGCCTCGCGCACCCCCTCGAAGCGACTCTGCACCGTGACGACGTAACCCTGGGAGTCGAGCCCGCGGCGGCCGGCCCGGCCGGCCATCTGCAGGAACTCGCTGCCCATCAGGGGCCGGTGGCCACGCTCGGTGCGCTTCGAGAGGGCCGAGATCACGGTGGTGCGGGCCGGCATGTTGATGCCGGCGGCCAGGGTTTCGGTGGCGAACACCACCTTGATCAGGCCCTGCTGGAAGAGCTCCTCGATCAGCTCCTTCCAGGCGGGCAGGACCCCGGCGTGGTGGGAGGCGATGCCGCGCAGGAGGGGCTCCGCATGGCCGTCGCGAACAGCCTCAGGGGAGGCCTCGGCGAAAGCTTCGAGCCTCGCCCGCAGACGGGCTTGCTCCTCGGGACTGACCAGACAGATCTTGCCGAGATCCCGCACCCCCTTGTCGCAACTGCGCCGGCTGAAGATGAAGTAGATGGCCGGGAGCATGTCGCGCTCAGCCAGCTGGGCAATGACGAATGGGAGCGGAGGAGCCTCGGGCTGGGGAGGCTTCGGGGTCTTGGG
>NZ_JBKKKY020000149.1:0-1920 GCF_046613545.2 Aphanothece microscopica RSMan92
TTGTCCACACAGGGCAGGCCGAGCACGTAGAGCTCGTCGAGCGGGAGGGTGTGCTGGACAGCCCGCAGGGCCTGGATCTGGCAGCCGACCCCGATCGCCAGCAGGCGGCGGATCCCGCTGCCAGGCAGCTGCTCGAGCACCTCCAGGTTGGGGGAGAGGGTGGGCTTGTTGACCCGGGCCGCCAGCACCTCGGCGGGGGTGCGGGCCAGCCGCGGCACGGGCGTGAAGCGGTCTTCCGGACTCTGGCCCACGCAGAGCACGGCATCCACCAGGCCGGTTTCCAGCGCCCGCACGCCGATGCGGCTGACGATGCCGGTCCACTGGGCCCCCTCGAGGGGCTGGCGCAGCCGGGCGGTGAGCATGCGCTGCTGCACGCCGAAGTAGAGCTCGTCCTCGTTCTCGAGGTCGCGGCTGCGGCCGTGGGCCCCACGCTCCATCGCCTCGAAACGCTGGGTGAGGAAGGCGCAGCTGTCGCGCACGTAGGCGACCCAGCGGCTGTCACAGAGGCCGCACTGGCTGCAGAGGTCCTTGGCCGGATAGATGCTCCCCTTGGCCAGGGGGCGGGCCCGCTCATGGGGTGCCTGGACGCGGCCGGCGGAGGATGGTGGAGGGGCCGGCACGCGAAGGCCTGTCGCTGGACCACAACCTAGACGGACCGTCCCTCCAGGGGGTGAGCCAAAGTGGTTGCCCCGTGACGAATGGGCGCCCAGCGAACCCGATGCCCCCTCGCCCCTCGCCCCCTTCCGCCGCCACCGCCGGGCAGCAGCCTCCCCGCGCCGGGGGAGCCAGGCCCACGGCAGCCCGCCCAACCCTCCGCGCCCGCCTGGCCGTGCGGCTGGGACTGGCGGGTCTGGGCATCCTCGGCGGGCTGGGCCTGCTGGGGATCCTCTGGTCGAAGCCCGACCCGGGGCTGGAGGCCCAGCAGGAACGGAGCATCGCGGATCTGGCCAAGCCCCCCAACCGCCCCGTGACCGTGCTGGTGATCGGGGTGGATGCCGACCGGCTCACCGACCCCACCAACAAGGCCGCTCCCCCCGGCCCCGCCAACGCCGACGCGCTGCTGCTGCTGCGGGTCAATCCCGGCGGACCGCTGCAGGTGCTGGGCGTGCCCACCAGCCTGGCCGTGAAACTGCCGGGCCAGACGCAGCTCCTGCCCCTCGGCAGCCTCTACCGGCGCGGGGGACCCGCCCTCACCGCCGATGCGGTGCGGGACCTGGTGGGCCTGGAGCCCGGCAAGCCTGACCGCTACCTGGTGGTCAGCCGCGGCGCCCTGCGAAGCCTCGTGGACGGACTCGGCTCGGTGGAGGTGAACCCCTCCGCCACCATGCGCTACAGCGACAAGCGCCAGGGGCTGACGATCGATCTGCAGGGGGGACTGCAGCGCCTCAAGGGACAGCAGCTGGAACACCTGGCCCGCTACCGCGACCCGGCACGGCCGGTGGAGAGCCGGCTGGCCAACCAGCAGGAGGTGGTGCGCAGCCTGCTCAAGGAGCTGAGCCTGACGAGCCAGGTCGATGCCCTGCCGGAGCTGGTCGAGAAACTGCGCGAGGAGGTGGACACCAACCTCAGCCCCGCCGAGGTGCTGAGCCTGATGGCCGCGTCCGTTGGGGCCGATCCCCCCACCCAGTTCAGCACCCTTCCCCTGGCCCCTCCCCGGAGCGGCGGCAAGGACAAGGGCGGGCCCCAGCAGCTGCGGGAGATGGCCCGCTCGGCCCCGGATCCCCTCTGGCCCGAACCAGCCCCGCCCGAACCGGCTGGGGAGAGGGCCCAGGCCCCCTAGTCCGCCCCCTCGGCCGCCCCCTCGGCCGCCGGGGCCAGATCGAGGCGGGCACAGGCCAGGGCGAGGGCGAGGGCCAGATCGGGAGTCTCCAGGGCCCCGTCAGCTTCGCCGCGGCGACTGGCCTCCACCACCCCGAGCCA
>NZ_JBKKKY020000150.1:0-1870 GCF_046613545.2 Aphanothece microscopica RSMan92
GCGCGATCCGGCCTGAGCGGGCAAGGGGGGGCTCGCCCCCCTCTGCGCCTGCGGCGCATTCACCCCTGAGGATGCTGTAGATAAAACAAAAGCAATGGCTTAGATGTTTGCATGTGCAATTGATGTGCATCGCGAGAACTTGCACCGCTCTACCTGACGCACGGTCAGTACAGCTTTTACCCACTTTCGCGCTGCCCCGCGCAGCTGAATGCCCGGATCAGTGCCCACGTGTGACCTGCCAATTTGTCCGGGAACGCCAGAAAGGCCTCGAGGAACCAGTAGTCGTTCATTCGGGCGGCGATGCGTGTCTCGGCCTCTTGGCCCGGCGTTGGGTCCCAGAGCATCCGGTGAGGTATCTTGGTGACGGGCAAGAGGCCATGGACTGTTCACGCGCACCTGCTCCATTGGCAGGCCATGCAACTTACGGCGTCACCAGACTCGTGCCGCTGCACGCAAGTCGCGATGCTCGTTGTCCTGGAGTCTCGCCACGCCTGTTGCGCGGCGCTTTCGGGCTCACTTGAAGCGGTCGTATGACCACCTGATCGCTTGCAACTCCGGCAATACCGCCGGATCACCGGAGCGCGCATGGCCTTCATCGCGCCGCGCCTCAATTATCTGCCTCCAACGCCCTATGGCGTCGCTCGGTGCAACGCCGAACCGCGCGCGGAAGCTGCGGCTGAAGTGCGGAAGGGAGAGAAAGCCGCAGCGGGTTGCCACATCTTGGACGGCACCACGGCCTTTAGGCGCCTCGGACAGGAGCAGGAAGGCGCGCTGGAGGCGCCGCATGTGGATGTAGTGCTGAAGTCCGCCATCCTCGGCGAAGTCGCGATAGATCGTTGCCCGTGACGCACCGAAATCCTTCTGGAGCGTCCCGATACCGAGGTCCGGGTCTCCCAGGTTCTGGTCAATGATTCGCTTCAAGGCGAATATCCGCGCCTGCTGGATGTTCTCGTCCTCGATGCTGTCGGTGCAGCCTTGCAGAACACCACGGAGAAGGCCGCTGATCGCCTTGGCAAGGGCGGGTGCCTGCGAGGGCGACAGGGCCCCAATCTCATCGAACACGGATTCGAGTCCGGCCTGCAGCAGGCGGCCCTGCGCCGTATTCAGAGCGAAGCTGACACAGGTCGGGTGCCGCGAGGGATCGTAGCCGATGGCGCTGTAGGGCACGGCAAGGGTCATCTGGTCGTGGTCGGTGGAGATTTGGCGGAGCGGACGGTCATGATCGATGAAGTGGATGGCGTCCGTCCCGATAACCTGTTGATGGTCGCCGTCGACAAGCAGGCTGCGCCCGGACCTGTACATCCGGATCTTCACCACCGACGTGGGGTTCCGCTCGATCAGTTCCCGTGGCCGGTAGAGCCCACTCTTCTCGGCCACGGATGACGCAACGAGAAGATCTTCGAGGAACCAGACCTGTGTCCTGACCTTGTGACTGGAGCCCCCCGAGGGCGGGTCCTCAAGCCGGAAGGTTCCATCGACGATGTACTCGCGGATCTCGCGAGACCGATCCCCCGGCAACCGGAAGGTGTCGACCGTGTGCGTCGGCAGAGTTGCCTCGCGGATCGGGGAGGAATCCATCTTCATGATGAAATGTTAACATGCGGGACCGGGCCTTGCCTTGATCCCGATCAACTTCCTTTTGCCGCAGGGCCAAGGGCAATCGCATCGAAAGATCACTGGATACGCCTGCGACGAACGTGAAGCCTTTTCCTGGTTCCGATGTCGTGCCCTATGGACTGGTGGCGCGCCGCCCGCCGGTCGGGTGTTGAACGTGGTCGATGACGTCACGCGCGAATGTCTGGCAGCAATCCCGGACACCTCTATCTCGGGCCGTCGCGTGGCCCGGGAACTGTCGGTCCTGATTGAACGC
>NZ_JBKKKY020000151.1:0-1843 GCF_046613545.2 Aphanothece microscopica RSMan92
GCGCTCACAGCATCCGCCTCAATCTCCATCCCAAACCCCACCGCGACATCAGCCGCGACAGCGCACCATCAGAAGCCCGCGCCGCAAGGTGGGTCCCAGACAACGGTTACGTTCAGGGCATCGCGCAGGTCATCAAGGGGTACCCATAGGATTGCCGCCCGCTGGGCTACAGCCTCACGATCCTTGTCCCATTTCGTCCAAAGGCTCGAAGGGCCTCTCGCAGTGTCGAGGAGGCGCCGCGCGATCTTCGGAATCGCGCTCTCCACCGGGAACTTGAGGGGCGGCCGGTTACTGTATTCGTAGAGAATCCGCCTGATCTCGCTGAGCCGTTCTTCGTCGGTCATCGAGCGTTCAAGCCCTGGCGGTTACGCGGCGTCGCGGACGCTGCCTCGGCAGCTTCCCATGCGTTCTAGCAGCATTCGCTTGACGTCCCTGGCCCAGGGCTGCGCTGCGTAAAAGCGCCACATGCCTCTCCTATCCGAGAGATCACCATCGAGCATGGCTTGCACCATGCCCTTGGAGAGTCCGAAGCCACGCGCCACAGTATGTTCGATTAGAACGTGCGCACGAACCTGATCCTGCGGCTCGCCCCGATCCGCCAAGTAACTTTCGAAGCCACCTTCGCGAAAGCGAGGGTTGGCATCACAAAGTGCGACCGCAGCGGCTGCGACACGTCGCAGGTCCGCCTCGTCCAGCCTAGGCCACCACATGGCGTCGAGGTAAAACTTGTTGAGGTGGAGGCCGGACACCAAGCGCCGAGCGATCCAATCGAAGACCATCGAGTTGAGTATCGCCAAGCCTGCAAGTGCGGTTGTGCGATCCCTGAACACAAGTACTGGTGCGGTGTTACCGCACCACCATGCGTCCGGGACGAGCGTCGCGTGAATCGTCCGAGTGTTGGTAGCGGAGGTCACATCGCATATGGCCACGCGCGCCTCACTGCCGGTACGCGGCGCGATGACGAATTGAGGGCGGCACGAAGCCAAAGGTCTGTCGCCGTTCAGCTCCCATCGTGCCGTCCGGCCGGAGCCGCTGACCCAGCTCTTCTGGAAGCAGTCATACTGCCCTACCATCCGCCCCTCGACGAGCGGCACCAGCTCCTGTTCTGCTGCACGCGGAGGCCGTTTGGCTCCCTGCGTTGCTGCAGAGTCCTCCCATCGCGCGAAGAGCCCCTTTGCTCGGTCTAGGGTGAGGTCTACCTCACGCGTGTAGCGCACGCTGCCTAAGCTGCCTCCGCTGAAGAAGGGTGAGCCAACGGCCGCGACATGAGATAAGATTTCAAGTTCCTGCTGGGAGCGCACCTCTGGGATCATGTTGCCGCGCCCCCCAAGGCGCTCCAGATGTTCGCGCTGTAGGGTGACGTGCTCCGCGCCAAGCTCCGCCAGTGTGATGCACATGCCCCGTACACCGAACGCATGCGTGCCGGTGGCCGACCGGGAACCGATGAGGACGCCGAACTTATAGCGGCTGTCGATTGGAAACAGCCTGTCAATGTTCTCGATCACCGACCAGCGCTCGATCGCGATCTGATTGAGGTAGCGCTGCCGGAGCGGCGCCATCCCCGCATCTGACGCTAGCGCCGCCGGGATCAGCGCGCCGAGGCGTCCACCATCGCGCAGCAGATGCGGGGCAAGCTCCACAAAGCCCTTATAAAGATTCCTGTCGCCGCGCCCCTGGGCGCTGAAGAGTAGAGGAAGGTCAGCATCACCTTGCCGCTGTTCGCCAAGGCGTGCGGCGATCGCCTTCCTCGCCGCGGCAGCCGGATGGCCATCGGGCAAAGCGTGGCGGAGCGACTCCCAGGGCGGGTTCATCAGGAGAGCATCGAAGGGGACACGCGCCTTTC
>NZ_JBKKKY020000152.1:0-1821 GCF_046613545.2 Aphanothece microscopica RSMan92
GTCGCACACCGTGCTGGCCGAGCCTGCGGGGACGCCCGTGGACGAAGCGCAGCGCATGTCCACGATCCGGGCGGCCGCGCGGCGGTTGGAGAATTCCTCCACCACGCCCCATTCGTCGTTCACGAGGTTGAGCACGTTCTGGACGTCGAAGGTCAGCCGGGTGCGGTGACCGCGCCAGAAGCCCGGCAGCTCCTGCGAGATCTGCAGGTCGAGGCGGTTGATGTCGGGATTGTCCGCCGCGCCCTTCTGCGAGATCGCGCCCTGGGACAGGCCAAAGCGGTTCACGATCGTGTTGACGAAGTCGTAGGTCGCCTGGCTGTTGAACACGACGCGCGGGTCGTCGGTGACGATCGTGCCGGCCACGGCCCCGGCGCGCGGGTTGGCCATGTTCGGCACATAGAGCAGGTGGTCGCCGCGGTTCACCCCATAGGTGGCGTTCCGGCCTGGGCCGCCGCCCTGCAGGAAGTTGATCGGCACGCCGGTGCGGTTCTCGCCAAACAGGCTGAAGCGCGTGGGCAGGCCTTCCAGGAACTCGCGCTCCCAGGCCAGTTCCAGCTTGAAGCTCTCGGTGATTTCCGAGTTGGAGCGGCCCGAGGTGGCGAGGTTGGGGTCGAGCGCGGTGTATTGCTCGCCATAGAGGCCGCCCGCTGTGGTGGCGAGGATGGCGAGCGTGCCGTAGTCGTCGGAGTCCTGACGGGTGTAGGAGGCGTTGATCTCCACCCCGTTGTCGAACGAGGCCGAGGCCGACACTGCGGCCGTGATGAACCAGGAGTCCTCGCCCGGGTTGAAGGCGATGATGTCGCGCGAGTCACCGACTGCAAGGTTTCCAGCGGCGTTCGGGCGCACCCAGCTGGGCAGCGCGCCGAGACCGAGCGCGGTGCGCTGTGCCGCTGTGGCCGACAGGCCGTCATAGCGGATGCGGCCGTCCGGCGTGCGCAGCACGGCGCCGTTGGCGACGAGCGGCACAGCCCGGCTGTCACGGAAGGCCAGGCCTTCCTGGCTGCGGACGCCCACGAAGTCGAAGCCGAGGCGCAGCCAATCCAGCACGTCCCACTGAACGGCGATGTTCGCGCGCCAATCGGACGGGATCTCGAAGTTGGGGGCCAGCGCGTTCACTTCGGAAAGCACCGGAGCCCCGCCGCCGACTAGCGTCTGCGCCAGACCGGGCACTGCGAAGAACGTGTCGTTCGAGGCGCGGTTGAGCGTGAGGAGCGACGAGCACTCCGCGCTGGTGAACGTCCGAACCGGGTTCAGCGCATCGATACAGCCCGTCGCAGTGCGCCGGATATCGATGGAGTTGGTCAGGATGCCGGTGTTGGAGAAGCTGTTGGAGAGGAACACGTCCGGGAGGCCGCCGGAAACAAGGCCCACGCCGCCAGACACTTCGATCGTGTCGGTCGGGTTCCACTCGAATGAGGCGCGCGGCATCAGCACGTCCAGACCATCGTAGGTCGTGGTGTTGGAGAAGCCGTTGCGGGCCACGAAATTCGGGTTGAGGGCCGGCTTCTCGTCCCCGCCGTAGATCTCGTAGCGCAGACCATAGGTCACGACGAGATTGTCGGTGATGTCCCAGGTGTCCTGCACGAACAGTGTGGACGTATTGTAGGTGAAGACGGCTGCGCCATCATTCGGGTTGCCGGTGAGCGCGTTGTTGTATTCAAAGCGACCGAGCTCGCCGCGATTGAAGGCCTCGATCGTGTCGAAGTAATAGACGCCCAGCGCGGCCTGCACGAACAGGTTGTTGATGCCGATTTCCTGCCAGTGGGCGCCGGCCTTAATCAGGTGATCGCCGAAAATGTACTCGGCGGAGAACTGGACCTG
>NZ_JBKKKY020000153.1:0-1809 GCF_046613545.2 Aphanothece microscopica RSMan92
CCCCAACCGTTCGGCCGCGCGCCGGTCGATGTTCTGCGCCGTCACATATTCCAGCGATTGCAGCCGCGTCAGCAGGTTGACCCGGTTGCCCACCCGCACGTTGCCTGCCACGGCCCCCACCGCGGGGTCGGCGAAATGGGCGGCTAGCCGTTGCAGCGCCCCGGGCATCAGCACCGCGTCGGCATCCAGACCCAGCACGATGTCCGCCCCCTCGGCCGCGGCATGGGCCGCGTTCATCGCCGCCCACTTGCCGCCGTTGGGCTGGCGGATCAGCGTCACGCGGGGGTCGGCGCCAAAGCGGTCCTCCACCCGCCGGGCGGTGGCATCGGTCGATCCGTCGTCCACCACGATGACCCGCAGCCCCGGCCAGTCGCTGGCCAGTGCCGCCGCGACCGACCGTTCGATCACCGCTTCTTCGTTGAAGGCGGGGATCGCCACGGCCACGCGGAGCGGCGACGCCGACGCCACCGCCGGGGCGGGGCGGTGCGGGCGGCGCAGCGCGGCCAGTGCCAGCATCAGGATCGCCCGCCCGCCCCCCGCCAGCACCGCCACCCAGAACAGCGCCTGCAACGCCGCGCCCAGATGCGCCATAACCGCAAAGGACAGCCCGTCCAGCCAGGTCAGCGCATCGCGGCGCGGCGGCATCACGCTGTCGCGGTCCTGCCCCAGCAGCTTGCCCAGCGCCACGAACTGATGGCCCTGCGCGCGCAGCCGGTCGATCAGCGGCCCGATCGCCGCCAGGGTCTGCGCCCGATCGCCACCCGCGTCATGCAGCACGATCACCTTGGAACCGGGGCTGGCCTGCACCTCGGCCACGACCTGATCGACGATGGCGGGGGCGGCCAGCCCTTCCCAGTCGCGCGGCACGATGTCGGCCCCGACCGCGACATAGCCGCGGTCCAGCACCCGCAGCAGCGACCGCGCCTCGGCCGCGGTCACCGGGCCTTCGCTGCGGCCATAGGGGGACCGGAACAGCGTGGTGCCGCGGCCCGTGATGCTGGCCAGCAGGCGCTGCACGGCATTCAGTTCGAACACAAGGCGCAGGTCACTCACGGCCTCGGCCTCGGGGTGGTAGAAGGTGTGCGACCCGACCTCATGGCCTTCGTCCACCATGCGGCGCACCAGATCGGGGTGGCGGGCCATGTTGCGCCCCACCACGAAGAAGGCCCCCGGCACGCCCCGGTCGCGCAGGATGTCGAGGATCGCCGCCGTCACCCCGGGGTCGGGTCCGTCGTCGAAGCTGAGCGCGACCAGCCGCCCGGGCTGCTGCCCGTGGCGTTCCAGCGTCACGGGCCGGGGCAGCGCGTCAAGGCGCTGGCCGATGATCCGGCCGGTGGCGGGGTCGATGAACAGCGTGCGCTGCCCGTCTGCCCCCGCATCGACCGGCCGCAGGAAGGGCCCCGCGCCCTGATAGGTGACGTGGTGGTCCAGCACCACATCGCCCAGCGCCTGCAGCGCGCCCGCGCCCGGCCGCGCGCGCAGCAGAGGCCAGACGCCCGGATCCTCGGACCCGGCGGACCACAGCGCCATGTGCCGCACCCCCTGATCGCGCAGCACGGCCATCTGGTTCCACAGCGACGCGGCATCCAGAACCCAGATGTCCTGGGCGGCCCCGCTGTCGTCGGTCAGGGTGACATGCGTGTTGCCGATGCGCGGGGAGAACGCGACCATGCCGCCATGGCGCGCGGCAAGACCCATCGCCTGGGCATAGGGCATCGGGCGGGGGTCGGCGCCGTCGGTCCAGCCCACGGCCAGCGCCCCCAGCGCCACGATCAGCCGGTCCGTGCCGACGGCGGCCACCGCCCCGGC
>NZ_JBKKKY020000154.1:0-1803 GCF_046613545.2 Aphanothece microscopica RSMan92
TGGGTGCGGTCCTGCCGCCCGATCCGCCCCCGCCGCCGCCCCCGCCGCCTCCGCCTCCGCCGCCGCCGACGGACAACCCCGCGCCGGCGCTGACGCTGACCGGCAGCAACACCCGGCAGGACAACCTGGTCGGCGGAGCCGGCAACGACACGCTGTCGGGGCTGGGCGGGAACGACACGCTGAATGGGCAGGGCGGCGACGACACGCTGATCGGTGGCGCGGGCCGCGACCTGATGACCGGCGGCGCCGGGGCGGACATCTTCCGCTTCACGGCCGTCGGCGACAGCACGACCAGCGCCCGCACCCGCGACGTCATCCTCGATTTCCAGTCGGGCATAGACAAGATCGACCTGTCGGGGATCGACGCCAACAGCAACCGCGGAACGGCAGCCAATGATGCCTTCGTCTGGCGTGGAACGCAGGCGTTCAGCGCGGCGGGTCAGGTGCGGTATTCGGACCTGGGCGGCGGTGTCTGGCTGATCGAGGGGAACGTGGACAATTCGCTGCGCGCCGACTTCTCGATCGAGGTGCGTGGCGGGCCGATCCTGGCCACCGACGTGATCCTGTAGCGGCGGCCGCCTCCATACCGATGACAGGCAAGAGGGCCGTTCCGGCCCTCTTGCGATGATGGAAGCCCGGATCCCGGTGCTGCGCCCGCCGGGGGAAACCGGGGGGACCAGAGCACCGGGTCCGGGCGATTGCCGACGAGGACGAGTATGCAGAACAGTCGCCCCGGCGTGATCCGGATCGCCCTGCGCCAGAACCTGGGGCTGCTGACGGGTGTCGGCATCTTTTCGGGTGTCATCAACATCCTGGCGCTGACCGGGGCGATGTACATGCTGCAGGTCTATGACCGGGTGATCCCGTCGCGCAGCATTCCCACGCTGGTCGCATTGACGGTGCTGCTGGTGGTGCTGTTTGCCGCCAACGGCCTGCTGGATGTCTTTCGCAGCCGGATCATGAGCCGCATCGCCATCCGCCTGGATGAGGCGCTGCGCACGCCTCTGTTCGATGCGGTGCAGACGCTGGCGCTGCAGTCGCGGTCGGATGCCGAAGGGCTGCTGGCCATTCGCGATCTGGACAGGCTGCGGTCGTTTCTGTCGGGGGCGGGCCCGGCGTCGCTGTTCGATCTGCCGTGGATCCCGGTCTACCTGTTCATCATCTTTCTGCTGCACCCGCTGCTGGGCTGGTTCTCGCTGGCCGGGGCGGCGCTGCTGATCGCGGTGACGCTGGCGACGGAAATGCTGAGCCGCGGCCCGAGCCTGCATGCCAGCGCCAGCGGCAGCCAGCGGCTTGCGCTGGCCGGGGTCGCCGGCCGCAACGCCGAGGTCGTCCGGGCGATGGGGTTGGGCCCGGTGCTGTCCGCGCGCTGGAACGGCCTGAGCGAGCGGCACCTTGTCGACCAGATCCGGGCGTCGGATGCCGTGGGGGGCATGTCGGTCGTGTCGAAGAGCCTGCGCCTCTTGATGCAGTCGGGCATTCTGGGCCTTGGGGCCTTTCTGGCGGTGCGCGGCGAGGTATCGGCGGGCGTCATCATTGCCGGATCGATCGTGATGTCGCGCGCCCTGGCGCCCATCGAGACGGTGATCCAGCACTGGCGTGGCTTTGTCGATGCGCGGCAGGCGGCGGGTCGGCTGAATGCGTTGCTGGGCCTGATCGAGGCCGGAACGCGGCCCGTGACCGACCTGCCGGCGCCGCATCTGACGCTGCGCGTGGAGACCCTGAGCCTGGCGCACCCCGGCCAGACGCAGCTGACGCTGCAGGGCATCGACCTTGCGCTCGGGGCGGGTGAGGGTCTTGGCG
>NZ_JBKKKY020000155.1:0-1791 GCF_046613545.2 Aphanothece microscopica RSMan92
GGGGTCGAATCCGCCGAGGTCACAGCCGGGCAGCTCCAGCCGCTCGCAGAGGTCCCGGCCCTTGTTGGAGTAGTGGAGATGGAAGGGCACCCGCCCGGCCGCCAAGGCCAGAGACCACGGCATTTGTCATCTTCGCGCGGTTTACAGGCGGGGCGGCCCGGCGCTACCACAGGGCATGCGCCGTGTTCTGATGTGTCTTTGCCTGATTCTGCTGCCGCTGGCGGCCGCGGCCCAGTCGTTTGTTGTCACGGCGCTGTCGCCTGCGGCGCGCGAACAGATGGACCTGGCCAACGCCCGTTCGCGCGAATCCGACTGGGCCGGGGCGCTGGTCCATGCCGAACGCGCGCTGGCGGACGCGCTGGTGTCGCCGGGCATCGCGCATGGCGCCACGGTCGAGGTGGCGCTGTATTACGGGGCGCTTCTGGGCAACGTCGGCCGCGATGCCGAGGCGCTGGAACATGTGGAACGGCTGTTTGCCGAGGTGCAGCGCCATTTCCTGCCTTTTTCGCCCTTCTACACCTCGGTCGAGATCGAATACGCCAACCGTCTGGCCTTTGCCGGGCGCACCGCCGAGGCGCTGCCGCTGGCGCTCGGAGTGACGCGCCGTGTGGGCGGCATGATGGGGGCCGAGACGGCGACCACGGCGCTGTATCTGCGCGACGCGGCCACGATCCTGCGGCGCATGGGCTATCTGACCGAGGCGACCGAAGCCTATCGCCGCATCGTGCCCATCTTCGACCGCGACGGATCGCCCGAGGCGGCGCGGCTTGCCGCTGGTGTCATGTTCCTGATCGGCGACAACCTGAACCGCATGCGCGAGTTCGAAGGCGCGCTCGAGGCCTTCCGCGATGCCGACCGCCGCCATACCGACGCCTACGGCCCGCGCCACCCCGAAACGTTGTCAACGCGGCTGGCGCGGGCGCGGGCAGCCTTTGACGTGGACCAGCGTCCCGAGGTGGCGGTCCTTGTCGAGGCCAATCTACCTGTCTCGTCCGAGGTCTATGGCCCGGACAGCGTGGAATATGCCAGTTGGCTGCGGATGCAGGCGCGGTCGGTGCAACTGGCGTCCGACGGCGGCCCCGAGGCCGCCCTGCCGATCATGGCGCGCGCCGTCGAGATCACCGCCGCCCGCCTGCCGCCCACCCACCGCGTGCTGGCCGAGACGCGGCGCGACTATGCGGGCCTTCTGTCCTTCACCAAACGCTTCGACGAGGCATGGGCGCAGTACGTGGCCTCGGAAGGGGTGCTGTCGCCCGACCGCAAGTTCATGCTGGACCTGCTGGAGTTCCGCCGCGAACGGGGCAGCGTGACCGAGGCGTCCTTTGCGGTCGAGGTGCTGCCCCATCTGCACCGCACCGGCTATGGCGCGGCGCGGGGGGCAGTGCGCGAACAGGTGCTGCGGCGGCTGATCCGCGATCCGGGGGTGGCGGACCTTTATCGCCGCACCACCGACATGGTCGAGGAGCGCCAGCGGCTGGAGGAGGAAGTGGCCGAACTGGCGACCCGCCCGCTGGCCGACGCTGACCCTGCGCGCGAGGCCGTGGTGCGCACGCGCCTCGCGACGCTGGCCGAAACGATCCGCACCCAGATGGCTGAGGTGCATGCTCGCGAACCTGCCTTTGCCGAACTGTCGGGCGCGGTCGATCTGGACCTCGCCGCGCTGCAGGCGCTGCTCGCGCCGGACGAGGCGGTGGTGCTGGTGGACCATCAGCGCCACGACCAGGAATGGAGCGTGGCCGTCGGCATCACCCGCGACCGGGCCATCGCGCGTGCCTTCTGGGTGCCGACGCA
>NZ_JBKKKY020000156.1:0-1788 GCF_046613545.2 Aphanothece microscopica RSMan92
CCCGTCATTGATGGACGCCAGCCCCAGCCCGCCGATCGCGCTGTCGTTGCCGTCGGCCTCGCCAATGTAACGGGCAGCGACGCTGACGCCGCCGCTGATCGCATCGCCGAAGGCGACCGCAACGCCGCCTTCCAGCCCGGCGGTCAGCATCGTCGTCTCGTCAAAGAACGGCACGTTGCGCAGGGTGATGCCGCCGGCCGGCGCATCCGGGATCGTGAAGGTCGCGTTCACGGAATCCTGCCGGACAAAGCCGGCCCGGGCCCCGACGAACGGGCGGATGGCGCCTTCGCCGCCAGGGTAGAAGCGCGCGCCGGCCTCCACCGCGAGGGTGGAAAGCTCCCCGAACTGGCCGAATACCGGCAGGGTCGCATTCAGCGCCGGGACGAAGGCGGAGCCGACCTGCACGCGACCTTCATCAGCCGTGCTATAGGAGACCGCGCCGACCAGCTCGATCTGATTGCTCAGCCCATAGGCGATCTCGGCGGTGATGGCGGGCGGGGCGTCATAGACATCGCCATATTCGCGCGCTTCGATGTTCAGATCGGCAGGAACGGCCGGAAGCGCCGGGTTCAGCGCCTGGAGGCTAGCCGCGCGGCCGCGTGCGCCGCCATGCAGATCGCCGCCGCCAAATGCTTCCACGCCAAGGCCGATCGTGCCGGTCAGGCGGCCCTGTTCGGGCCCCGCCGCCATCGCGGCCACAGGAAGCAGCGCAGCCAGAGAAGCCGCCGCCATAGAATGAACGAGTTTCATGCCCATCTCCATATCTGAGACGGCCACTTCTATATTGCGTCTTTCATATATCAGAAATAACATTGATGTGAGAGTCGCAGCCGATGACGGCGCGGCTGAAATGATGGCGAGCGCGCGCATTCCGGGTTAAGACGATCCCATGAGGGGACGGCCCAAAGGCACGCGCAGCCCGGACTATACCGCCAAGCGCATCGATCTCGCCGAAAAGCTCACCCAGCACGCGCTGGCGGGCGATCTGCGGCGCATGAGCCTGCGCGAAATGACGCTTGTCGCGGGCGTGTCGGAGCCGACCCTGCGGCATTATTTCGGTGATCGCGAAGGCGTTGTGCGCGCCGTGATCGAGCAGATCGGCGCCCGCGGCGCGCCATTCTGGGCTTATGTGCGCGAAACCGACCTCGGATTTGAGGCGTCGGTGCGCGCCTATCTCGATCTGTCACGCGCGGGGATGGAGCACGGCGGCTTCATCAAGGCGCATGCGTTCGGCGTGATCGAGGGCGTGAGCCATCCCACGCCGGGCCAGGCCTACCGCCGCAGCGTGCTGGACCCGTCCATCGACGCGCTGGCCAAACGGCTCGATCAGCATGTGGCGCGCGGCGAGATGCGGGCGTGCGACACGCGCGCGGCGGCGGCCTTCCTGTTTGCGCCGCTCCTGTCCATGACGCTGCATCAGCAGCTGCTGGGTGGCGCCGACGATGGCGGGGTGGACATGTCTGCCTATCTGGACGAGCTCGCGGGCGCCTTTGTGCGCGCCTACGCGGCCTGAGAGATCAGTCGATCAGGCCACGCCCGCGCAGAGCGGGCTCAAGTGGACTGCCCGGCGCGACACGGACGCGGGTGAGGCCCTCCGCGCCCATCCGGTCGAGGGCCGCTTCAAAGCTTTCGTTCGGCAGAAGGCTGAAATCGGCATCATAGGACGCCGGATCCGGGTCCACCGCCACGAGCGGCCTGCCCGTCGCCAGCCGCTTGAGCCAGCCGGCGTTCAACGCCCGCGCCTGCGCCTTCAGAAGGCCGGTCTCAACGGTGATGCCTGCGGCTTGC
>NZ_JBKKKY020000157.1:0-1767 GCF_046613545.2 Aphanothece microscopica RSMan92
TGATACTGCGCCTTGGTAGTGGGCCCGATCAGCGGACCGACGTTGGTGACCGCAGCCAGCCGCCCAGCCTGCCAGAGCGGCACAAGCGGGGCCATCACCGGGTGGATCGCAAAGGTGCGCGCCGACGCATTGGTGCCGGCGGGGATCGGGTTGGGCGTGCGCGGCGTGATCGGCAGAACGCCGCCGAAGAACTCCGGCACGCTGCGCGAGGAGACGCGCCCCGTGAGCGGAGACGTGGCGCCCGCCGCCACCGGGGCAGTACCAACCGGCATGAGGGCGATGGGGTCATTGCCGATGTTGCGCGCGGACCAATAGCGGCCCCAGCTGTCAGAGTCTGTGGCGAGCAGCATGTTGTGGGCGTCGTTGCCGCCGAACATGAACAGGCACACGAGGGCGCGATAGTCCGGCGCCGATTGGGCGGCGGCCGAGCTCATGGTGGTCAGTTGGGCTGCGAATGGGGCTGCCGCGCCGAAAACCGACAAGGCTCCGCCCATCTTCAGCAGGTGGCGGCGCGTGGCGTCTTGGAGTGCCATGGGTCGTCTCCTGTCTCAGCGTTGAACGAGGTAGTCGGGCGAGGCCATCGACAGCAGGACAGCCGTGTTGACCCGGCTCCGGCGCGCGGCGTCGATCTGGGCCTGCGTGGCGGTTCCGCCCGGAATGGCGATCGAGTTCACCGCCTCCAGGACGCGGGTCCGGGTTACGGGCGGCATCTGGCCGTAGAACAGGAGCCGGTTCATCCGATCAACCAGCGCCGCCCCATCATCGGCGACCGCCAGTTCGTCGGCGTAGCTGGCGCGCACGTCTGGCACGCCCCCCGTCGAGACGCCGATCCCATTGGCGATCGCGCCCTGCATCGTGTTGACGTAGCCCGCCACCGACACTTCATCGACGATCTGCATCTCGGGCGCTCGCAGGTTGCGCGAGCCGAGCTGGGTGGTCGAGGGCGGCACGAAACCCGGCCGCCAGAAATTGAAGACCGACGGGCTGGCCAGCGGGGACTGCCCCAGCGACTGGTTGCTGGACGTGCTTGTGATCAGCCAGTTGCCGCTCGCCGAGGTCGCCCCGAACGCCCGCATCCAGTTGGTCATGCGGATCACCGGTTCGCGCAGCTTGCCAAAGGCGGGGTTGTCGGCGTTGGCCATGTTGCGCGCTTCCGGATCAGTCAGCACGGCGCGGATCACCGCCCCCATGTCGCCGCGCGCGCCCTGGCCGTTGTTGTTGAACACCCGGGCCACCCGCTCGACATAGGCGGGGGTGGGATTGGACGTGACGAACTGCTGGATCAGCCGGGTCGCCATGAAGGGGGCGACGTTGGGATGGTTGGCGATCGTGTCGAGCGCGACGCGAAGGTCCTCGCGCATCGTCTCCTGCGTCGCGGCGGTCCGCGCGGGGATGGTGACACCGAGGAACGTCTTCGATCCCAGCGAATGATATTGGGGATAGAAGATCATCGGCCGGACGAACGCGTCGGCCTGGCGGCTGCCGCCGAAGAAGGTGCTGTTGGTCGGCGTCGGGTGCCACCAGCTGAGCCCGGTGAACACTTTGGCGAGCTCTGAGATGTCGCGGGACGTGTAAGCCGGGATGCGGTTGCCGTTCGCGTCGGTTCGGACCGTGCCGTCGAGGTTCAGCTCGTAGAGCCCGATCGACATGAGCTGCATCACTTCGCGGGCGTAATTCTCGTCCGGGGTCCGGGTGCCGGCGGCATCCTCGCGCTGATTGGCGAGGTAGGTGAGATACCGCCCCATCACCGGCGACAGCGTCACGTCC
>NZ_JBKKKY020000158.1:0-1764 GCF_046613545.2 Aphanothece microscopica RSMan92
CACCGGTTGATCACAGCGTTGGAAGAGCGTGGGTTTCTGCGCCGGCTGGCCCACAGGGCGAGAGCGCTGGAGGTCGTGAAGCTGCCCGAAGCCGCCACGCCGCCGGCTCCAGCCCCAGGCCGGGCCTTCCGTCCGAGCGTCGTGGTGAACCCTCGCGCAGCTGATATTCCGCGTCCGGCCCCAGCCAATGATCTGCCGATTCTGGGGCGGATCGCGGCCGGCGTTCCAATTGCGGCCATTCAGACCGAAATCGGACGCATCACGCCGCCACCTGAACTGATGGGGGCCGGTGATCATTTCGCGCTGGAAGTCAAAGGCGATTCGATGATCGAGGCCGGAATCCTTGAAGGCGATGTGGTTATTCTGAAGCGTCAGGACACTGCCGAGACCGGCGATATCGTGGTGGCGTTGGTGGATGATGAGGAAGCCACGCTGAAGCGGCTGCGCAAGCGGGGAGGTTCTCTCGCCCTGGAGGCCGCCAACCCGAAATACGAGACCCGAATCTTCGGGCCGGACCGGGTGAAGATTCAGGGCCGGCTCGCCGCCCTTGTGCGCCGGTACTAGGCTGAGGCCAGACCCAGGCTAGAAATGGCGCCACCCTGGCTTCGGAAGCGTCATTTCGATGTTGTCTGCATTCACAACAGCCACGCCCTGCCCTGCCATGCACTGGCCAATGACGGTGATCGGTACTCGGGGAGCCTCGGCGCGCATCTGTTCGATCGCATTGGCGGGTGCGGCAAACAGCGTCTGGTAATCGTCGCCGCCCGTCAGCAGAGCGCCCAGCGCGAGGGAGCGGTCAGCGGCCTTCTCCAGCCATCCGCGGGCTTGGGCAGAGAGCGGAACCGCGTTCGCCATAATCTCCAAACGCACCCCGGATCTTCGGGCGAGGTGACCCGCATCAGCAATCAGGCCGTCCGAGACATCAAGCGCCGCGGTTGCATGGCGCGCGATCGCGGCTTCCGCGCCGAACGGCGGCAGCGGCACCTGATAGATCAGCGACAGCGCGGCGCGATCCTCCGCTGGGATGTCGTCCAGTTGTTCCAGGCGCGCTTGAAGTCCTAGATAGCCATCGCCGATCACGCCCGTGACCGCGACAACGTCGCCTGGTTGCGCCCCAGAGCGCAACACAGGCCCCCTCGCCCCAAGTGGACGTCCGATCATGGTCAGGCTGACGCTGAAGGGCCCCGGTGTGGAAACGGTGTCTCCGCCGAGCAGGGCAAAGCCGTTTTGCTGCTCCGCAGCGAGCCCGGCCGCAAACTGAGCGATCTGCTCGGTCGGTCGTCCCCGCGGCCACATGAGGGTGAGAAGGACGCCGATCGGTAAAGCGCCCTTGGCGATCAAATCAGAAGCGTTCACCCGAAAAAGCTTGCGCGCCACTGTGGCCAACGGGTCGTCAGGGAGAAAGTGCACACCCTCGACCAGGGCGTCGGCCGTCACCACGACATCGCCGCGCGTCTGAAGCACCGCCACGTCATCGCTTAGGCCCAGCGCGCCAGGGCTTTGCGCCAGGGGCGCGAAATACGCCGCGATGAGATCAAACTCGTCCAGCACGGCGTCAGGCGCCAGCCGCGCCTGTTTCCTTCGCAACGCGATCAAGGATGGCGTTGACCAGACCGGGCTCGGGCCCTTCAAAGAAATCGCGCGCCAGCTCGACATGTTCGTCGATCACGACCGCAGCCGGCGTCGCACGCTCGCGCAACAGCTCCCAAACGCCCGACCGCAGGATGGCGCGCACGATCGAATCGATCCGGTCGAGCTTCCATC
>NZ_JBKKKY020000159.1:0-1739 GCF_046613545.2 Aphanothece microscopica RSMan92
GCAGCCGGCGCCCATTCGTCATCCTCATTGGATGCAGAGAAACCTCGCAGCAGGATTAATCCTGGTTTGGAACGAATTCGAACGGGCAAACCCGGTCAGTTGCCTAAGTCCCCAGTTGGGGGGCCTTCCTGACAGTATCCCCCACAGCGAGACGGCCATCGCGGACGACGCGGCCATAGATGCCACGTAGGCGCAGCCGTTGTCCCTCACGAGTGTTAACGAAGACACAGGCGTCACGCCCATAGCGCTCGATGAAGCTGCCACATCCATTGTGTGGCGTATCGGTGATCTCGATGATGGCCGTGCCAATTGCCAGTTGCGTGCCGGGGGGCGTGTTGTCCGGTGTCAGGTCCGTATCGATGAATAGGTTGTCGCCTGCCGGCGCCCAGTTGCCGCGCTCCTGTGCAATCAGCGCAATGCAGCGGGCATTCATGATACAGATTTGGACGTCTGGGTGAGGCGAACCATCGTCAGTGGTTTTCCAGCACTCGCTCGCCCAATTGTCGCCATGAGTTCCCAGCTTCAGACTTACCTCGCAGCTTGCCAACTCGACCCGCTGGCCCGGCTCCGGGCGGATAACAATTGCGGCCAGAGTGCCATTGTTCTTTGGCGCTTGCAGGATTTCAGGCAGGCCCGCCTCAAGTTCTGCGAGGGTCAGGTGGCGCGGCATGGGCAAATTTCTTCGAACATTCGGCTCAAGGTGACCTCACTTTTTATACTCTGCTGCAGGACTAGGTCTTTGGTGCGTACCAAGCCAATACGGCGGGGTGGCTCGCAATCCCCCGAGCCACTGCCCTCAACTTGTCAAAGGTATCGAGTACCGTCGCCGGAACATCATCATGCACCGCAGGATCAGGTTTCATCGGCAGGCCGCTCTCCTCGGCATCGGCACCATCGATGACGACGTCAAAGAGTTCGGTGACCCTCGCACTCTCAAGCACCTGCTTGGCGTTACGGCTAGAGGAGAATATTCCAACGCGTATATCGTTCCGTCTGAGAACATCAATCAGTTCGAGCGCGTCGTCGAAGACGTCGATCCGGTTCCGTTCAAGCCACTCGCGAAAGCGCTCGTTCTTCCTGTTTCCGAGCCCTTTGACGGTATCGTCTCCTACGTCCGACGCATCACCTTCGGGCAGCCTGATGCCCCGGGACTTCAGAAAGGCGCGGACGCCCTCGTAGCGGGGAATGCCGTCCACATATGCCAGGTAGTCCTTACGCGTAAACGGTCGTGACTCCTGGGCTGCCTCGGGTAACCGTCGAAAAAACTCGTCGAATACCTCCTTCCAAGCCGCAAAGTGCGCGTCTGCGGTGTTCGTCACTACGCCATCCATGTCGAAGATGAAAGCTTGCAACGGAAGTGTCAATCAGCAGCCCCTTGCTTGATCGCGTTTCCTTCATAACGTCTGGAACCTAGGCGAAGTTCCATGCGTTGACTTCACTTTTGCTAATTTCCTCCAAACGGGTCAGCATCGAAATCACGATTGAGGGCCTTCGGAACATGTTCGATTGATTCATGGGTTTGTTCGAGATCAAGGATACTTGATGAAATACTATGATAGTTCTCGAATGGATATCAGGAATTTGACTTAGCGATGACAAAACGAGAGCCTGACATTGGACATATCGTTCGATTGAGTGGAGGTGTGGCGGACATTCGGTTCGAAGGCATGCTGCCTTCCATCACCACTCAATTGGTAACCTTGACTGATCCTGAGATCGTAATCGAGGTTGCAACACTG
>NZ_JBKKKY020000160.1:0-1716 GCF_046613545.2 Aphanothece microscopica RSMan92
CACCGCGGCACTTCCCGAAGCAGAAGCCATGTGGCTCCTCGACAGGCTCAAGGAACAGAAGGCCGCGGGCCATACGATCATCTATGTCTCCCACCGGCTCGACGAATTGTTCTACATCGCTGACGACCTCACCATCCTGAGGAACGGCAAGATGATCGGGACGACGCCCGCCGCCGCGACCAACGAGCGGGAACTGATCACCCTGCTGCTCGGCCACGAACTCGAAGCGGCCCCACCGGCCGGCGGAGGGCTTGCGGGCAAGAGTGCGGGCATGGTGCCGCGCCTGAGCGTGAAGAACCTCGAAGGTCGTCACGCGCAGGGCATCGACCTCGAAGCCTGGCCGGGCGAGATCTTGGGCCTCACCGGCATCATCGGCTCCGGCTTTCTTGAAACGGCGGAGCTGATCTTCGCGGCACGGCCGCGCGAGGGCGGCGAGATAATGATCGACGGAACGCCCCTCAACGCCCGCCACCCCTCGGATGCGATGCGCGCCGGGATCGGCCTCGTGCCGAGCGATCGGACCGAGATGGCCGTGTTCCCGCACTGGACTGTTGCCGAGAACCTCGGCGTGACGGAAGCCTGTGTTGCCGTGGGCCGCAAGGCGGACCCCAAGGCGGCCATCGCCACCTACGGCGTCAAGGCGCCGGGACCTTCGGCAAAGCTCTGGACGCTCTCCGGCGGCAACCAGCAGAAGGTGGTGCTCGCGCGGTGGATGGAGCGCAACCCGCGTGTCCTCCTCCTTTGCGAGCCGACGGCGGGTGTGGACCCAGGTGCCCGCGACGACCTGCACCGGCTGATCCGCGCCGCTGCCGAACGCGGCTGCACGGTGATCGTCGCCAGCACCGACGCCGATGAACTCGAGGCACTGACCCACCGCACCCTGGTGATCAACCGCGGCCGGGTCGCCGCCGAAATCCCAGGTGGCCCCGGCAGCAAGGCCCGTATCAGGGAGAAGATCATCTGATGTCCCGCTCACTGATGTTCCTCGAACGCTACGGGCTGGTCGCAATCACCGCTCTGGTGATCGTCTTCTTCGCGCTTCACCCCGAGACGCGCGAGACCTTCGCCACCACCGCGAACTGGCGCAGCATTCTGGGCTCCATGTCGATCCAGCTTCTCCTCGCGGCGGCCTTCACCCTGCCGCTGATCACCGGAAAGATCGACATTTCCTCGGGCTCCATCGCGGTGATGTGCAGCGTGATCCTCGCGGGCATCGTGGGCTCGGTCGAGGTGCCGATCACCGGCGCCGTAGGGCTCAACTGGGTGGCCGCCGCGCTGGTGGCCATGGCCATCGGCGGCCTCCTGGGCGCGGTCAATGGCGCTCTCGTTCGCGCGGGGGCGGACCCGCTCATCGCCACGCTCAGTCTGTCCATCGTGTTGGGCGGGCTGGTGAGCGGCTATGCGCAGGGCCGCGCCATCGTCGCCGGCATGCCGGCGGAGCTGACGGGGCTGGGCCGGCTTTCCTTCGGTCCCCTGCCGGTCCTTTTCCTCGTCGCCGCCGTCGCCTGCCTTCTCGTCTGGTTCCTGCTGGAGCGCACGTCCTTCGGGCGCCGCCTCCATGCCAGCGGCGTAAATCCCACCGCAGCTCACCTCATCGGCGTCCGCGTCGAACGCACCGTCTTCATCTCCTTCGTGCTGGGCGGGCTGATCGCCGGTCTCGCCGCCGTGGTGCTGACGGCCAGGCAGGGCGGCGGCGTGCCCGTGAACGGCCTCAAC
>NZ_JBKKKY020000161.1:0-1639 GCF_046613545.2 Aphanothece microscopica RSMan92
GCCCCACGATCTCCGTCGGACGCTCGCCGGTGTCGACGAGGCCGGCTTCCCGGCGCTGTTTCCAATACTCCTCAAAACGGTCGCCCCCCTGGTCCACGGCCATGAGACGGCCATTGTAAACACAGTACTTGGCACCGCGCTTCTGGTGCATGGCATGGTAAGGGCCGCCCCAGATCGCGTAGTTCCAGCCCCCCTCGTCAAATGATGCAACGACGTTTCGCTTGAGTATCATGGCTTGCCTTCCCTCCACACACTGCATCGCCCTTGGTGATCCACAATGGATCCGATCAAGGCGTTTATCCGCTGTTGGTGACGTCGGTCACAGCAATATTTTTTCAGAATACCGGAAGGGTGACAGCTCGTCTTCGATGACAAAGTTGACGAAGCGCAAACTCTCTTGGTTGAATAACTCGGGCCACCGCGCCGAAGAGATGGCCGGCGCGGACGGCCTCTTCCTCATTCGCCCATGCTGTGTAAATCTGGACAGCATTGGAGTTCATCCCAGGGAGTGAAGACATGACCAAGGTCCGTAGCTTACTGTCCACCCTCAACCGCCGCGAAGCAATTGCGTTGCCTGCCGCTGCAGGCCTGGTCGGCCTTGGGAGCCACCTCCCGGCCCGCGCGCAGGACCAGACCCCCAGGAAGGGCGGCAAGATGGTGCTTGCCTCGCGCCACGGTTCGACCACGGACTCGACCGATCCTGGCCTTCTCACCAATGCTTACCAGGGACTGCTCGCTCTTTCCTTTTCCAACACGCTGACTGAAATCCTGCCGGACGGAAGTGTCGGCCCTGTCCTCGCCGAGAGCTGGGACAGCAAGGACGGCAAGACGTGGCGCTTCAATCTAAGGAGGGGGGTTACCTTCCATGACGGGCGCACCATGAAGGCGGAAGACGTGGTCGCCTCCATCAACCACCACCGCGTGGCGGACTCGAAGTCCTTCATCAAGCCAGTCGCGGACCAGTTCACCGAAGTGAAGGCCGATGGCGACAATGCGGTGATCATCACGCTGCAGACGGCAAACGCCGACCTCCCCACCGTCCTGAACACCGAGGCCTTCACCATCTATCCTGCCAAGGGCGAAAAGATGGATTGGGAGACCCGCAACGGTACGGGAGCGTATATTCTGAAGGAGTACCAGCCAGGTATCCGCGCACATCTCGAACGGAACCCCAATTACTTCCGTGACGACCGCGCCTTTGCCAACGAAGTGGTTCTTCTCTGCATCCAGGATTCCAGTGCCCGCATGAACGCATTGTTGAGCGGCGAAGTGCAGGCCATCGACGAGGTTGACCTGAAGACGGTGGATCTGCTCAAGGCGCAAGCCAACATCACCCTCGACCGCGTGCAGAGCTCACTGCACTATACGTTTCCGATGCGCACCGACATGGCGCCCTTCGACAACGTCGATGTGCGCCTCGCGCTCAAGCACGCAATCGACCGCGAGGACCTGATGCAAAAGGTTCTCTATGGCTATGGCGTCGTCGGCAATGACACGCCGATCGGCCCCTCCTACCGCTATTGGGCGAAGGATATCCCGCAGCGTACATATGATCCGGATCGCGCCAGGTTCCACCTCAAGAAGGCGGGAATGGAAAATCTGAAGGTGGATCTCTCAACCTCCGAAGCGGCCTTCGTGG
>NZ_JBKKKY020000162.1:0-1629 GCF_046613545.2 Aphanothece microscopica RSMan92
CCTTGCCGTTCTGCACCGCCATCGGAATCTCCGTTTCACGCGTTTTCTACATATGACCGCAGGAATTCCCGCGATTACAGCCCAGATATGTTCGAAAAGTACAAGCTATCCTTCCACCCGCGCACGGAACACCAGGTCGATCCGGCGCGCGGCGCCTGCGTCGATCCGCTGCGCGCGGGCCTTGACGAACCGCATCCCCACCAGACGGCCCCGCATCAGCACCAGTTCGGCATCCACCAGACTGTCCGACACCGCACCCGCCACGGCCTTGGCCGTCTCGAACCCCGCAGCGTCGGAAATCACGCTGACCGTCAGGCGATGTTCCGCCCCGGGGCCGCTGCGGTCCGACGCATCCGTCACCTCCTCGGGGCCGATCAGCACGAAGGTGCCCCGCCCCGCGCCCCGCGGCAGGGCATCGACCACGGGCACCCCCGTCAGCCCCGCGGCCGTGCTCAGCCGCTGAAAAATCGCGGCCTGCAGCGCCGCCGCCGTGCCGTAGCTCATGCCGGGTCCTCCTCGCGCGCGAAACAGGTCAGATAGCGGCCGCCCGGGTCGGCCTCGGCCACCGCCAGGATGGCGAACAGCCGTGTGCCATCGCGGAACCGCTGGCCCGCCTGCGGCCGGCTTGGCGCCCCTACCGGTGCGCCCCGGACCGTGATGCGCAGCGGCACCCGCGCCGTCACCACCTCGACCGAGTCGCCCTCGCGGCCCGCCCCGGCCCGGATCTCGGCCCACAGCCGCCCCAGCGCGACCCAGGCCCGGGCGATCCCGCCCGACCCCGTGGCCGTGTCCTGCGGCGCCTCCAGCACCAGCGACCGTTTCAGCTCGGGCCGCTTCATGCCGCGCCCCCGCCCAGAACGCGCACCGTGCGCCACCGCTCGATCAGCGCCGCCACCGGCACCGGCAGAACCGGACTGCCCCGCGCCGCCTCGCCGCGCTGGTCCCAGAAGGCGGCGGCCAGCATCACCACCGCCTGCGCCAGATCGCCCGGCACGGCCGCCCAGCCCGCGCCAAAGCCTGCGTCGAACGCCACCTCGACATGGCCGCCTGGCGCCGGATGCGGCAGCAGCAGCCCCACCGACCGGATGCGCGGCCGCATCCCGTCGGGCACCAGGCAATAGCGCGCGGGATCCACCGGCACCGTCAGCCCGCAGACATGGATCAGGCTCACCGCCACCAGCGCGGCCACCGGCGCCACCGGCAGGGCCTGCTCCATCCCGTCGCGCCAGTCGCTGAAGGTCCAGCGGAACCGCCGCAGCAGCAGCACCTTGCCCGTCCGCCCCTCGATCGTCAGCACCGCCGCGCGCAGATGGCTGGCCATCAGCGTGTCGGCCAGATCGTCATCGGCAAAGCCCGTTCCCATCCGCAGATGGTCCTTCAGCGCCTGCACCGGCAGCACCGCATCCGGCAGGCCTGTTTCATCGATCAGCATGTTCCCCTCGCCCTCTGCGTCATGGCCCGAAGGCCCGGCCCCCCGACGGAGGACCGGGCAACGACACTCAGGACACCGCGATCCGGAGAAGCTTGATGGCGGCATAGTCGCTGACATCCCCGCCCACGCGCTTGCTGGCATAGAACAGCACATGCGGCTTGGCCGAGAACGGGTCGCGCAGCACGCGCATGTCCGGG
>NZ_JBKKKY020000163.1:0-1606 GCF_046613545.2 Aphanothece microscopica RSMan92
AAGTGTTTACGGGCATGTCAACTGCGCTCCTGCAAGTAGTCGGTGCCATCCCACACAAGCGTCGTGGTTCCGGCGGAAGTGATCTCGGCCCGCTTCAGGCCATCGGCAGAAAGTCGCTTTGTTGAATCGATCTGACAAAACATTATCGACAGATTGTCTCCACTTGCCTTCTCAATTCGGGAAGACTGCGCACCCTAACAAGTGCCCTAGCAGGCCGCTCAAGATTTACCGGCTAGGTTAGCGTGTTCGAAGCGACAAATACCTGCCGGTCTTATGGTTCAATTCCAAATGTGACATAATGATATTCTCCCGCATCGGAATACTCAGCACCGGATCCAAGGTACTCAATCGCTCCCGGCTTGTCAGCCGTTGCCGCATCCCAAAGAAGCTCACCATCTTCAGATCGAACTGCCCGAATGATCCCACCGAACTCGCGAGGTGTATGCATCTTCCCATTCTTTTCTTGAAAAACATAGGTGCAATCTGAAGATATAGTACCAGGATCTTCTTTGATTTTAAGCGAAACGCGACCCTGTCTCCTTATCTTCTCTACCGTTTCCCTGGAAAGGATGAAGTCTTGATTGAGTGGACCTAAAATCAGGCAGATCGCGGGCCGAGAGGCGATCGCTCCGCACCAGGCAAAGCATCCGAGTGTCACCACAATAGCAAGGCCAAAACCTAGCTTCCGCATCTAGCATGAACCTCCGCAGCACTTCGGGCCTTTAGCTCCTACTCCCTCGAAGAATCGTAAAGATGATCCGTGCAGGAGACCGGTAGTGAACGAGGCATGGGCAGATCGGTAGTTGTACTGAGAAATCGGATGAGAACCTACACCTACTCTAGTAAGCCAGTCTGGAAAATCTGTATGATCTAGCTTTCCCCAAACATTAACGAGATCACCGACTGCAACGAACTCGATCTGGACGTCCATCACAATAGGTGGCAAAATTGCCTTTAGAGGCCCAAACCCCGGAAAGACTCTGGGACCCGGCATTGGGGGCGGCCCTGAAAATACGAATGGCCTACTTAACGGCACGCCCAGTTGCCCCTTAAGATTAAACGATACAGACGATACGCAGCCGTTCGCCGTCCGTTTTCTCATGTCAAATTTGGAAGTGCCTCGTGCTCTAAACAGCATACGACCGCTAGCGTCAGCAAACTCACTCCACCCAATATTCTGCCTTACGTTTGGTCCTGATCTGCCAATCCCGCAACTGTCAAGACTTACCTCAGCCCATAATTTACAATCCAGCGGAGTAGTGCGTGACGGAGGAAATGTCATCGAGTTCGTATTTCCATAGAGAGGTATCCCTGGCAATGCTTGAAACCACTTGCCGTGTCGAACAGCTCGATGACGCGAGATGTACGCACAGATCTGGACAAATATCCGTTCTAGCCCACTTGGGTCGACAGCTGCAAGAGTCATACCCCCCACATACCCAAACGCCGGCTCCGACGGCCACAGCGGATCGACGCTTGTCCACATCCCCATGGGAAAGCCGTAATGACGGGCGCGGACGTAGTGACTCACCCACTCCCGCCGAGTTTCGCGGTAACCAAGGCCACCCACCCAGCCAAAACGACCCACATCGTTCCATTCCGCCCG
>NZ_JBKKKY020000164.1:0-1600 GCF_046613545.2 Aphanothece microscopica RSMan92
TGCCCCGGCTGGCCCCACTCACCAGCACGGTGCGCTGCCGCAGCGCCGGGGAGGGGCCGGGGTGCGGAGGGGGCTGGGGGGAGCGCTGCGGGCGGGCCATCGGTGCGGGAGCCCCGCTTTCGGCCGCTCCAGGCTGCCATTCGGGCTGCGGATTCAGGCTGCGGATCCGGGTTGCGGATCCGGGCTGGGCCCCGGTGGCCATCTGACTGATGATTCCCGGACGGCTTCGCCAGCACCATGCCTGCTGTTCTCAGTACCACGGCCCTGGGTCGGCAGCTGGAGGCGGATGCCCGGCTCGATCAGGAATTTGTCGTGCTCACGGCGGCCGCCGCCCTGATCGCCACTCTGGGACTGCTGGCCAACAGTGCCGCCGTGGTGATCGGCGCCATGTTGATCGCCCCCTGGATCCTGCCGCTGCGGGCCACGGCCTTCGCCATCCTGCGGGGCCGCCTTCCCCTGGCAGGGCAGGCCCTGTTGACGCTGGGCATCGGCGTGGTGGCCACCGTGCTGATCTCGGCCCTGCTGGGCAGGATCGTGGGACTGGCGGTCTTCGGTTCGGAGGTGATCGGCCGCACCTCCCCCAACCTGCTCGACCTGGGCATCGCCCTGGTGGCCGGAGCGATCGCCACCTACGCGAAGGTGCGCACCAAGGCCATCTCCTCCCTGGCGGGCACGGCCATCGCCGTGGCGCTCGTGCCGCCGGTCTGCGCCCTTGGCCTGCTGCTGGCGGTGGGCCAGTGGCAGCAGGCCTGGGGTGCCGGCCTGCTGTTCGCCGCCAACCTGCTTGGAATCCTCAGCGGCGCCCTGATCACCCTGGGGATCACCCGCCCGGAACTGCGGCAGCGGTTGCTCTCCAGCCGGCTCGGTCTGGTGAGCCTGCTGCTCACCGGCCTGCTGCTGGTGCCCCTGAGCACCAGTTTCCTCACCCTGACCAGCGAGGCCCGTCGCCAGGCGGCCCTGCTCCGGGTCGAACAGGCGATCGATCAGAGCCTGCGCAACGAGACGATCACGCTCGGTCAGGATTCGGAACTGGTGGGCATCACCATCGACTGGGCTCAGAACCCCCCGCTGATCATCGCCTCGGTGCGGGTCAGCAAGCCCAACCTGCCCACGCCCCGGCAGGTGGCGGAGGTGCAGGACTTCATCAATTCCCGGCAGCCCTACCGCTACCGCCTGCTGGTGCAGCGCACCTCCATCGATGTGATCGGTCCGGAGACCGAGCCCAACCCCGAGAGCGTCCGCTCCGAAGGGACCACGCCCTCTCCCTTCGTGCCGCCGGTGCCGCCCCTGCCGAACAATCCATCAACGAATCCGCCAAAGAATCCACCGTCGAATCCGCCCAAGGAGCCCCTGCCCCAGGCGCAACCATCCGACGGGGCCCTGTCCCCCCAGACCTCCCCCCAGTCCTCTCCCCGGACGCCCATCAGGACCGCGCCGGCGGAGTGAGCAGCCGCTGCCGGATGGCCGCGGCGGTGCTGCTGACCGGGGTGGCGGGCTCCACCTCGATCGCGGCGGCCCGCTCGGCGGGGGTGAGCGGCTCCAGCCGCTCCCACTGGGCTGCCAGCACAGCCAGATCGGCGTCGGAGGGGTCGCCGCCGCT
>NZ_JBKKKY020000165.1:0-1558 GCF_046613545.2 Aphanothece microscopica RSMan92
CAGCCGCTTATGCGAGACCTCAAGCCGCCGCACCAGCTTGGCGTCGGCGTTGCGCGCCGCGCGAAAGGCGGCTTCGCCCTCAACCAGAAGCCGGGCGGCGCGCAGGTCTTCGAATGCCTCGCGCGAGATCTGGGGCACGCGGACGGAGCTGCGCGCCTTGTCCTCCTCCTCCTCGAGCGCATGCTCGGACACCAGGCGCGACAACCCATTGCGCACAGGCATAGGGCTGGTGCCAAGTTGTTCGGCAAGATCGCGAATGATTAGCACCTGCCCCGGCTCGAAAGCGCCGCGGATAAGCGCAAGTTTCAGCTTTCTGTAGACTCGTGCATTCAAATTGCGGGCTTCGATCTTCTCCAGCGGCATACTGCTTCCTTCAGGCGAGGGGCCGGCGGACGGATCATTCAAGCCGTCGGCGCATTGCCAGCCCGCGCGGGGGGATTTACGGGTCCAGACTTCTAGCCGGAACATTCAGCACTATCACGTGGCTTTGACCCAGGAGACAAGCGAGCGTTTGGAATCCGGTCTGGCCTCGGCCCGATCGCGTCTGGACGCCATGGCGCCTGATATCTCGTCGCGCCTTTTGCTGGCGGCGACAAACGGTTCTGGGGCGTCTGCCCACGTCGGTCTCGAAGATCAGGCCCGCGAGGCTCTTTTTCCGGTCGGGTCGATCACCAAGCTGTTTCTGGCGACGGCGATAGCGCGTTGGCTGGACGAGCATCCCGCCGCGCGGCTGGATGATCCGGTCGGCCCCTTGCTAGGCGATTTGGCAGGCGACCGAACGCTGACCTGGCGCATGCTCGTCACCCACACAGCAGGGTTCGATACGATCGACTGCGGCCTCATCGTGCGACCAGGCGACCAGGCCGATCCATCGCAACCGCCGTTCAGGCCAGGATTTGCAGCGCCGGCAGGCGGTTTGCCTGCGTATTCTAACTATGGCTCCGCACTTGCCGCGCGCGCGCTGGAGCAGGTGCGCGGCGCGCCGATCGACGACATCTTGCGTCGCGACGTGTTCGAGCCGCTGGGCATGACGAGCGCCCGGCTCCTCAGCGTCGATGAAGACGGCATCCGGCTCGCGCGGCGGTCGGGACAGGGCAAGTTCACTCCGCTGCATCCGTTCTACGCTGCTGTGGGCGGTGCGGCATGCAGCATGGAGGACGCGCTGCGTTTCGCGCGCTTCCTGCTGGCCGCTGCGAACGGGGACCGCACGCCGCTGTTGTCGCCGGAAGCTGCGGCGCTGTTGACGACCCCGCTGGCCGGGCCGGACGACGGCACTCTGGGGGTCGGGATGTTTGTCACATCGGTCCGAAGTCCAGGGCTGCATCTTGTCGGCCATACGGGCAGCTGGGTCGACTACGCCGCCGTTCTCGCCGCGCTGCCTGAGCGCGATGTTGCGGTGTTCGGCGCGATGCTTCAGCCGGAGACGGCCGGCCTTTCCCCGGACGCCGCGTGGGGCGCGTTGATCTCCGCCTTTAGCGAAAGTGCGGCGCGTGGGACGGCGCCGGCCGGGTGTTATGTCAGCAGCAAGCGGCTGTCCGGCCTGGACTTTCCTGTGCAC
>NZ_JBKKKY020000166.1:0-1545 GCF_046613545.2 Aphanothece microscopica RSMan92
GGATTCTGCTTGCCTTCCTGCTCTACTTCTCGCCCCCCCCCCATACCGAGGATGCCCTGCGCCGCGCCCGGGACGAAGCGCTGGAAGGCGCGCGCGCCAAGTCGCGCTTTCTTGCGGTGATGAGCCACGAGATGCGCACCCCGCTGAATGGCGCCATCGCCGCGCTGGACATCCTGCAGGTCGACACCACGCTGGACGACCGCCAGCGCCAGTTCCTGGGCGTCGCGCGGCGGTCCAGCGAGATGGCGCTGGAACAGATCGACGACGTGCTGGAACTGACGCGGATGGATGCGGGGCAGGTCGAGCAGCCCGCGGCCGATTTCGATCTGGCGCTGCTCTTGGAACAGATCGTCGACCAGAACCGCCCGCTGGCCGCGGCGCGGCGCAACACGCTGTCGGCGGACCTGTCGGGCCTCGGGCCCGCGTCGCGTGTGCGCGGCCACCGCCGCCAGGTAGGGCGCGTGGCGGTGAACCTTCTGGGGAATGCGATCAAGTTCACCGAAGGCGGGTCGGTCTGGCTGACCGCGCGGCTGGACCCCGTGCCCGACGGCCGCCTGATGCTGCGGGTCGAGGTGACGGACACCGGCCCCGGCGTTGCGCCCGACCACCACGAGGCGATCTTCGATGACTTCCGCACGCTGGACAATTCCGACACGCGCCATTCGGGCGGCACGGGCTTGGGTCTGGGCATCGCGCGGCGCGCTGTGGTGCAGATGGGCGGGCGCATCTGGGTGGACAGCCGCGAAGGCCAAGGCGCGACCTTCGGCTTCGAGGTGCCCTTCGAACAGGCCAGTGCCGCGTCCGGGTCCGCCGGACCCGCACCCGACCGCGCCGCATCCGCGACGCCGGGCGACGCGGCCGCGCTGGACGTGCTGATCGCCGAGGACAGCGACATCAACCGCACCGTGCTGTCCGAGATGCTGCGCATTCTGGGACATCGCGTGGCCGCGGCCCACAACGGCCAGGAGGCCGTGGATCAGGCCGCCGTCCGCCGGTTTGACGTGGTGATTCTGGACGTGGCGATGCCCGTGATGGACGGGGTCGAGGCCGCGCGCCACATCCGCGCCGCGGGCATGTCGCGGGGCGCGCGCATCGTCGGGCTGACCGCCCATGCCATGGCCGACGAACTGGCCCGCATCGCGGCTTCGGGTCTGCCGCAGGTCGAGATCAAGCCCGTAACCATCGCCAAGCTGCGCCGCATGCTGGCGGGGGTGCGCCCGCAGGCGGTGGGGGCCGCGGGCCCTGTGCTGGTGCCCATGCCATCGATCATCGACCCCGGCGTGCTGGCGCAACTGGGTCAGGCGCTGGACGGCGCGCGCATGCGGATGGTGCTGGATGGCGCGCTGGCCGAGATCGACGGGCTGTGCCACGCCGGGGCCCGCCCCGACCCCGAAGGGCTGCACCGCGGGGCAGGGGCGGCGGCGCTGGTGGGGGCCGTGGCCCTGCACCGGTCGCTGGCCGACGCCGAAGGCGCGCTGCGCCGGGGCGTCCAGCCGGACTGGGACAGTCTGTGCGGGTTGTGGCATGCGACCCGCCCGTTCGGCC
>NZ_JBKKKY020000167.1:0-1538 GCF_046613545.2 Aphanothece microscopica RSMan92
CGAAATTTACGCGGATATAATCACCAGTGCGTTCGTTGATGACAAAGAACACAGATTCGTTGATGGAGCGAGGATCATTGTTGCTTACTTCAGCTGTTTGGCTGTAGTCAGCACGTGCTTCGAGGAAGAGTGGGTAACCAATTGGATGATCACCAACAAATTCCGTTTGAACGCGGGCGATATAATCGAATTGCTCGGCATGGAATGGGTCGCGTGTCATACGCTTCACATACTTGCCATTCGATGGTTGCTCTGGGTTGATATATGAACGCAGAACTGGAGGTACACCCACAGCGAAATCTTCGATTGGTGACATACGACGGCGTGAGTAGTCCGCTGTCTTGATGTCTGTACCCTTGTCAAAGATGTCGTAGATACGTCCTTGCATGAGGAGTGTATCTGGGATCGTGTGAATCGGTACTGGCTTGTATGTAAAGAACTGCGTCGATTCAAACGGACCTTGTTCAGTCGTGTTGCTTGTTGCAGCACGTACAAAACGCATGTGCGTGCGACCATCACCTGCGATGAAGAAGGTTTCTTGAATGCGCTGGAACGTGTTGTTGTTGGAGATAGGAAGAATCGTGTTCACGTTTGCTTCCGTGCGTCCCCAGTAGTTGCCACGAAGTGTATCTACACCACCAAAGCCTAGTCCAGTGGTACCAGCAAGAACACCCTTGGTGTCCTGTGCGTCAGGAAGACGAATCAGGAACCGAGCGTCATTGGCATAGATTGAGTTAGCAGCTGCGCTGAATGAGTTGAATGGAAGAGGTCCAACAACTTCACCGTACAGAACTGCTCCTGCAAGGTCACTTGATGCTGGGTTTTCCGTTCCATTTACAGGACCACTGATCGTGTCATTGGCTCGGCCAATGTTCGACGTTGCAATGTTTCCAGTGATAAGGTTCCGCTTGAGAGCGAGTTTCAGATCGTAGTTATCTGAATAGATCGCTGCACCGCTGAAAGCCATGTTGCTTTGGAAACGAACACGATCGAAGTTGAACGTGTCTACGCGAACACGAACGGAGTCAAGAATGTATAGAGCACCACCAAGACCGGTTCCGTTTTCACGGAGGCCAGAACCTGGATGGGTCAAGTTGTTGGCATTTCCACGTTGTGTAGTACCGTTACCAAGACGTGTTGGGTTTTCATACGCAACGTTGTCGTAGAAACGTGTAAGCATGCGTTCGTCAGGACGTGGGGAGGCAACACCATATGTGAAGACGTCATCACGACCTGCATAACCAGTAGCTACACCTTGACCGTCATACGTGATATTGTCAAGGTCCGTTACCATGAAGCGCTTGCGCGTAAGCGTGTCAGGCGTAACGACGGCGATGGCACCACCGTTACCGTTCCATACCTTGTTAGTACGGAATTCTGCACCCTTGACAACATTCAGATCTGCGTTGATGGTGTACAGAGCACCACCACCACGAACTTGATCACGTGCAGTGTCTCCAACTTCACCTACACGGTTGTTGACAAAGCTGGAGCGGACGAAACGAAGGTTACGCTGGAAGATGGGAAGACCTTGCGTG
>NZ_JBKKKY020000168.1:0-1527 GCF_046613545.2 Aphanothece microscopica RSMan92
GCCCGTAAGCTTCCCCGCCGCCTTCGCCACCGCACCGCCTCCGGTCCACAAGCCTGTCCACAAATACCTTGTGGACTGGTAGGGGGCAACCGGAAACGACCGGGGACGCAATGGATGGGCGATCCACGCCAATCCTTGCTTCAAGGCCAAATTACGAGAGGGCCAGGGACAGTGGGGGATGACGGTTAGGCGGACACCCTCTCCGCCATCCTATTGATATCATTGAGAAAAATGGCTCCGGCCGCCCTGAGCACCCACAGGTGTCCACGGTGGTGATCCAAATTGGAGCCCATTCGGTATCTCCGGCACCACCCGAAACCCGGGTACCTGCACTATCGCAGCGTCGTCCCGTCCTCCCTCCGCGCCCATGTCGGGGTCGGCACCATCTCCCGGAGCCTTGGCGCCCGAACGCTGGATCGAGGCTTACCGGAACGCTGAGCAACGCTGGGCGGGGGTGGCGGTGCCGCGCCAAGGGACAGCGCGAGCTGGCCGACGCGGGCGAGGACTGGGTCAGCGATCGTCTGCCGGACGGCACCGACTGGCGTGACGGCGGGCCCGCCACCGCGCAAGCACCCAGGCGCCCGTGCTACAGGCGCGCCAGGATGTCCTGCGCCTCGTCCTGTGCCGTGGCGTATTGCGTCGCGATGGCGAGGTCGCGGGCATTCTCCGCCAGCAGGCGGCCATCATCCCGCAAGCCGCGCGCGCAATAGATTCGCGCCACCAGGATCGTCAGCGCCACCTTCTTCAGGATCATGCCGTTCTCGTTGGCGAGGGCGAGCGCCCTTGTGACCGACGCGTTCGCGTAGTGCAGGTCACCGAGTTCGAAGCGGATGCTGGCGTCCAGGTGTTCCGCCTCCACCGCGATGCGTGGCATGCCCATGATGCGCGCGTAATCGGCCACGTCCTTCAGGGTCTTCTGGATCTCCGTGAGTTCCGGCGTCTTCGGGTCGGCGCCGAGATACTTCGATGCGACCTGCGCGCGAAGCCTGGTGATGCGCGCGAGTTGATAGACATCCGCGTGATTGCCGATCGAGGCCAGCGTCACCGCGGTCTCCGCCGCTTCCAGCGCCTCCTTCGGACGGCGTTCACGCCGGTGGATGTCCGCGAGGTGGCGGGCGAAGATGCTGGCGCCGCGGTAGCGTTGCATGACGCGAAGCGCCTCCACCGCTTCGGTGTAGCGAAGCTTGGCGGCTTCCGCATCGCCGAGGATATGCGCGACCAACCCCCGGTAGCCATGCGCCGTCCAGCGCACCGCGCGGTTCTCATCCGGCGTGGCCGCGATGGCCTTCAATGCCTCGTCCGCCTTGCCGCATTTGCCGATCTCGATATCCACGACGGCACGGTTGAGACGGATGACATTGGTCTGGGCGCCGCCGATGGTCGGCGCCTCGATCCGCTGCACGGCACGCAGCGCGACGGAGAACAGCTTCGCGGCATCGGGCAGGCGGCCCTGCGCCAGGCTGAGGACGCCACATTCGTTGTGCAGCCAGACGAGATCGCCGGCGAAGAAGGGCAGGCTGCGGCGGA
>NZ_JBKKKY020000169.1:0-1519 GCF_046613545.2 Aphanothece microscopica RSMan92
ATCTGCGGCATCGCTCCGCATGTCTGGATGCCAGGCATCGACCATCCGAAACCGTTTGCGCGCCACACGGGCGCCGCGCTAAGCCTTGCGCCCCGCAGGTCGGGCAAGGGGTATGACAAGGATGCGCGGCATAGCCACAGATCGCCGCAATGCGCGGCAGGGGACGCCATGAGCGCCGCCATGCTGGCGGTGCTGGCCGCGCTGGTTCTGGTCACCACCTTTCTGGCGGGCGTCTTCGGCATGGCAGGCGGGATCATTCTGATGGCCGGGCTGCTGGCAATGCTGCCGGTGGCGGATGCGATGGTCCTGCACGGCACGACGCAGATCGTATCGAACGGCTGGCGGTCGGTGCTTTGGCATCGGTACATCCTGTGGGGCGTCCTGCTGCGCTATGTTCTGGGGCTGATCGTGGCGGGTGCGGTGTTCTTCAGCTTTGTCCTGCTGCCGGATGAACGGGTCATCTACCTGATGCTGGGGATCGTGCCCTTCCTCGGCCTCATGCTGCCTCAGCGCATGGTGCCGCAGGCGGATCGGCGATTCGGTGCGGAGTTGTGCGGCTTTGTCTGCACGGCGATGCAGTTGCTTTCGGGTGTCTCCGGCCCGCTGTTCGACGTGTTCTTTGTGCGCACCGACCTGGACCGCCGGGTGATCGTTGCCACCAAGTCGGCCTGCCAGGTGGTCACCCATCTGGCCAAGCTGGTCTACTTCGGTGTCCTGATCGGCGGTGCGTCGGATCTGGTCTGGGATCCGATGCTGCTGGCGGTGGCACTGGGAATGGCAGTGCTGGGCACCACGCTTGCGCGGCCGTTGCTGGAACGACTGACCGACCGCACCTTCCGGCAGGTCACGACGTGGCTCGTGATGGGCGTGGGGGCGATCTACCTCCTGCGCGGTGCTGCCGGCTTCCTCTGATCCTTTTCCCTTTGGCGCCCATGCGCATGGATGTTGCGCCCGCAGCATCCATGCTGCGCCGCGAAAATTCGACTTTGTGTGACGGTAGAGTTGACTGGAATCAAATTTTGTCGATGAAATGTCGCTGGGGAGAAAATCAGCGAGGAAAACATGCGCGTGGTGTCGTATCGGACAACCGGTCCGACCCGTCTTGGCATCCGCAAGGACGGTGCCCTGTGGGAGGCAGGGGACTTTCCGGCGAATTCCGACGGGTTCGGGAAACTGGCGGCGCAGGTCGCGGCGGGGGAACTGGCCCCCGGGCGGCGGGTCGAGGGATCCTGGCAGGCTGCTCTGCCGCTGGTGGCGGATGCGCGCATCATCTGCCTTGGCCTGAACTACGCCGAGCACGCGCGGGAAGGCGGACGCGAGCCGCCGGAGTACCCGGCCTTCTTCATCCGCGTCGACACCTCGATGATCGAGAACGGCGGCACAGTGCCGATGCCCGCCTGCAGCCACAAGATGGACTACGAGGCCGAGCTGCTGGTCGTGATCGGCAAGGGCGGGCGCGACATCCGCGAAGAGGACGCGCTGGACCATGTGTTCGGATACGGCCTCTTCAACGACATCT
>NZ_JBKKKY020000170.1:0-1518 GCF_046613545.2 Aphanothece microscopica RSMan92
TCTCCGACCATCGCCGAGAGGGCGTCGATCTGACCAGCGTTGATGAATTCGCCGCGGGCATCAGCCTGGGCTACAACCTTGGTGAAGGCGTCGAACATTGAAGAGCTCCTGGTCTGGAGGAAGGGATGGGAAGGGGCTGGTATGGGCCGAGATGGGGCACCGATGGGCACCGAACCTGAGGGCCCCGGAGAGGGGGCTGACCACTCAACCCAGGCACCGGGCCATTGTTGGTGAGCGATCCCGTGGATGAAGCCAACCGTTACGAAGGGTCACCGGATACGAAGGGTCACCGGAGGATCACGGGAACGGCAGGCGAGGCATGGTCCAAGCCCTGCCGCTGGCCTGCTCCCCGGGATCCCCACCGCTTCTATGGACCCGTCTCAGTTCGGCCCCGCCTCAGTTCACCGGGGTGACGCTGGCGACGCGTCCCCCTTGGCGGTGGATCATCTGCTGGGTCTCCAGCAGCTTGTCGAAGGTCACGAAGCGGGCGGTGCTGGCCCGCTTGTGCAGCCGGTAGTTGTTCAGCCCCGTCACCTCGACGCGGTAGACGCGGGCCTTCTGGCCGATGCCGCGGGCCATGCTCGTGATCGACTCGTTCGGCATCTGGGTGGGCTGGAAGCCGGCCCCGCTGGCGTTGGGGCTCACAACCGGCACCGCCCGGTCCTGGTGCAGGGCTTTCCCGAGACGGAACTTCGTGCCGGCGGTGTCTCCCTTCACAGAGGCCGCCACGCCGCGGGCCAGCTGCATCAGCCAGGAGAACTGCCGTCCCTGATGGCCGGTGGAGTAATCCCAGCCATGCACGTAGGGCACGGTCTCCTCCCCGAAGCGGCCCTGATACTCGGCGCTGTCGATATAGGAGTCGATCTCGGCATCGAAGCCCTGCTCCTGCAGGATCGTGAAATGATGCAGCATCTCCGCTTTGTTCTGCGGTGCCCTACCGAGCAGATGCTTGTGGTTCAGTTCGATGAAATGGTAGGGATTGCAGTTCTCGAAGAACTTGCTGCGGTAAAGTCCACTTCTGGCGACCTGGCGTACGAACTCTCGCACGCTGAGGAGATTGTGCTTGAAGAGTGACTCGGTCTGGGTGAGTCTTTCGCTCTCCATGATGTATTGATTGCCCAGGACCTGCCGGTAAACAGCGCGAATCAGGCTGGCTTTGTCCTGCTGGGAGCTGATGCTCCAGTTTTCTTTGTTGCGATCCCCGCTGAAGCGTTCGATGCCGAGATGCGACGCATTGACAAGTGTCATGGCAGATGGCGGTGAAGGGAGTTTGCGCCGAAACAGCGGCGCATGTTGTGGAAGGTTATGTCTTCTTGCTTGTCAGCCTGCGCTCTTCTGGGCAAACTTCACAGCCCGGCAGCGCGCCTGTTGAAGCGTGTGGCGACAGCGGCGCGGGGAGGACCCGACCATGAAAAAGGCCCCCGAGCGGGGGCCAGAGGAGCCGAGGTAAGAACCCTTGAGGAGGGATTTCAGACGAGGGCGGCGATGGCGTAGTCGATGTAGTTGTTGGCGATGACA
>NZ_JBKKKY020000171.1:0-1498 GCF_046613545.2 Aphanothece microscopica RSMan92
GGCCGAGAACGGCGAGCGCGAGCTGTGGCGCAACAAAGAGCGCGAGCCGCCAGGCGGGGGTGGGCCGCGTCATGGCGCCTCTCCCCCCTCCGGCGCTTCGAGCCTCACCCCGCCACCTCGATCGCAATCACGCTGGCATGGGGATCGACCAGCGCGTCCGGCAGATCGATCAGAAGCTCACCCATCGGGTCAGGGCTGAACAGCTCCTCCATCACCGCCATGCGCTTTTCAAAGCGGAGCGGCTGGCCGGTGGCGAGGTGGGTGACAGCCTTCACCCGCTTCATCGGCAGGCCGCGCACCGCCACTGGTCCGTTCGGCTTCAAGGTGAGGATGCAATACAGCGTCTCGCCCCTGCGCGTGCTCGGGCCATAGAATTGCCAGGGCTCAAGACCGGGCCTGGTGTCGTGGATCGCTGCGCCATGGCGGGCAATCCAGGCGCCGATCGCCTCCAGCCGCTCGACCTGGGGGGCAGGAATGGCGCCGGACCCCTCCGGCCCGATGTTGAGCAGCAGATTGCCGCCGCGGCCGGCCGTCTCGCACAATGCATGGATCAGCGCGGTCGCGGTCTTGTAGTCATGATCGTCGGCGTTGAAGCCCCAGGAACGGTTCATGGTCAGGCAGGCTTCCCAGAGGCCGGCGGGCGGGGAAGGCGGAATGAACTGCTCGGGCGTGGCGTAATCGCCCTTCTCGGGTAGGCGGTCGTTGATCAGGATGTCTGGCTGCAGCCGGCGGATCAGCGCTTCCAGCCCGTCCACGCCCCAGACCTTGGCCGGCCGCTCCCAGCCGCCATCAAACCAGAGGCAGGCGATCTCTCCATAGTGGGTGAGGAGTTCGGTGAGCTGAGCCTCCAGATAGAGCTTGTAGCGGGTCCATTGCTCCTTTGTCGGCGCAGGGGGCCGATCAAACCGATAGGGCTTCAGGTCTTCGGTGAAGGCGGGATAGTCCGGGTGCTTCCAGTCCGAGAGCGAATAGTAGAGGCCGGGGATCACACCCTCGGCGCGGCAGGCGTCGACGAATTCGCCCACGATGTCGCGCTCGATGCCGAGGTCATTCACGGAAAAGGCGCCCGGCGCCTTCGAGGGCCAGAGAGCCACCCCGTCATGGTGGCGCGCGCCCATTACCGCGTAGCGTGCCCCCATGGTTTTGGCGGCTTTGGCCCAGCGGGCGGGCCATCCGTGCTCCGGGCGCCAATCGGCTGCGGCGCCGTAATAGTCCGCGATGGGCACGTTCTTGACGAGCGGAAGGGTGACAACCCCGCCCACCAACGACCAGGACGCGTCCCAGCCCGGCTGGGAATAATGCCCCCAATGGATGAAAAGGCCGAGGCCTGCGCCCTCAAACCAGGCCTTGTTCATGCGGCGGGCCCCTGGAGGGCGGCGGCCATCGCCACAAGGTTCGGCTGGCCGGTGTGAGCTGTCACCCCGCCATCGGCCACCCAGGCTGCGCCGGTGACATAGCTCGCCCTATCGCTCGCGAGGAACGCGATCACGGGGGCGAT
>NZ_JBKKKY020000172.1:0-1480 GCF_046613545.2 Aphanothece microscopica RSMan92
GTCGACTGGCGCTTCCGGCTCCCAGGGCGGCGGCATGATGGGCGCCATGATGGGGGGCATGATGGGCGGCGGCGGGGCCGGCTTCGACACCCGCGCCTGGGGCGGTCGCGACAACTGGTTCGGCGCGGCCAATGCGGCGTCTCCGGGCCCTCGCGTCGACATCGCCGTGTTTGATCGCCGCCGGCCCGGCCAGGTGACGGCGACCCAGGCGATCCCGCCGGGCATGAAGCTGGGCGCCAGCCTGCCGATCAATCCGCCGCCGCCGGTCGAGCGTGGCTCCCCCTTCGAGGAGCGCGATCCCGAGCCGCCGGAAATGCCTGAAGAGCGCATGCGCATGACCATCAAGGCCTATTGGGGCTGCGGCCCAACGGTCCGGCCCGGTCAGCCCCGCACCCAGACGTTCGAGATCGGCGGCCCCAATGGCATGGCCATGTATGGCCAGAGCGTGCAGGGCCGGTTCGAGCGCGATCGCGGCGCCACGTCCAACAATCGCTCCAGCATCTGGCCCAACCAGCGCTCCAATGCTTCCCCGCCGCGCGACAGCTCGCTGGTGGGCGAGCACCGCGTGACCGGGGAGGGGCTGCCCGCCTCGCTCGCCTTCACGCTCGGCCCGCCGCAGAACCTCATGCCGCCCCTGGGCCTGCGCGCCAGCGGGGCGCAGAGCGGGGTGATCACGCTCGGCTGGTCCAATATCGCCGCCGCCTCTGCCTATTTCGCCGCCGCAAACGGCTTTGCGATGAAGGAAGGCGCGACCGAGGACGACAATGAGATGATCCTGATCACCTGGAGCGCATCGGAACTTCCCGAAAGCGGACAGGGGCTGATCAATTATCTCTCCAACGCCAATCAGGACCGCTATCTGCGCGACAAGGTGATCCTGCCGGCCGGCACGACGCAGTGCCAGATCCCGTCGGGCATCTTTGCTGATGCAATGATGGTGAACATCTCCGGCATCGCCTATGGGCGCGAGCTCAATCTCGTCCATCCGCCCCGCCCGACCGATCCGCGCCAGCCCTGGAACCAGGAATGGACCGCGCGCGTGCGGGTGAAATCGCAGGCCAGCGTGATGATGATGGGCGGCATGGGCGGCATGGCGGGGATGGGCGGCGGACGCGCAGCCCCTGCCGAGGACGCATCGCCTGCTCCTGCCTCGCGCCGGGGTGCGCCTGCGCTGGCGCAGGCCGCCGCACAGGCCCCCCCGCCAGGAACCCCGCTGCCCAAGTGCAAGGGCGACGGCACGGGCGCAGTCGTCGCCGGGGCCGGGGCCGAGGCTGCCGGGAGCGCCACATGGGGCAGCGGCGCGGGCCGCGCGCTCTGGGCGGCCGGCCGGGCGCTGTCGGCCGCCGGCCAGGCGCGCCAGCGTCAGGCCCAGCAGGAACAACCCGGCGTGACGTGCGAGCCATGAGCCGCGCTGCGCCACCCATGGGGGTCGCCATGAAGAGAGTGTTTTCCTCAACGCTGATCGCAGCCGCTCTGGCGG
>NZ_JBKKKY020000173.1:0-1477 GCF_046613545.2 Aphanothece microscopica RSMan92
CGCCCCGCCGGACCTCTCCCAGTTCGCAGGGGCGTATCGCCACTACCGGTGGGCCTTCACCACGGTGGAGAAGATGCTGCAGCTGACGTCCGAATTTGCGGTGAAGGATACAGGCAAGGGAACGCTTTTGGTCATCGGCCGGCTGAGCCCCGGAGAGTACGCGCCGGTCGACGGTTCGGGGCTGTTCCGTCACGTGACCACAGGCGAACTGCTCTCTCTCGCGCCCGGCTATGGCGGACGAATGACGCTGAACCAAGGCACGTTTCCGTTCGTCACCGCCTTCAAGCTCCAGTCCTGGGAAACACAGGCGTTCAATGCTCTTGCCTATTGGGTCTTCGTCATTGGTCTAGCGGGCTTGGGCGTACTCGGCCTCGTCACAGCGATTGGGGCGCTGCGCGGCGCAGCTGCGGGGCCGGCAGTAGGCTATGTCGGGCTCGCGATCGCGCTCTTGGCGTGCGGCGTCGGCTTCTACGTCTTCATCAGCATCGCCCAGAGCCTGTCGGAGCTGGATGTTCAGGCCGGCCCGCCGGAAATCGGCAAGCTCCTGCTGGGGATTCCGATCGCGGCGGCCGGGATCGCCCTGGCCTACGTGATCGGCGCCGTCACGGGTGTCAGCCGGCCGCGGAGCCTGGGGGGCTGGGCGTTCGCGGTCATCGGCCTCGCCGCGCTCGCCGCGTTCCTGACCTACCTGCACTTCTGGAACGGGATCGGCTGGAACTTTCCCTAACGCCTGGCTTGGCGGGTTGCCTTCAGCGCGCCGTCGACGACGAGGAGCTGGCTGTTGACACACGTTGAGGGCTCGGAAGCTAGGAAAGGGATGGCGGCGTTCCAGCGCGGCGGCGGTCGCGCGTTGCAGTCACGCCTACTCCTCGCCGACCCGGCGACCGGCGCCATCCGCGCCGGCAACACAGGACCATCTCCATGAACTGGCTCCCTGGATGTCGCGCAGTCCCGCGCATGCTGTTGGCGTTCGCGGTGGCGCTTGCGACGCTGGTCGGGGCGCGGACGTACGCCCTCGCCCAGACGACGCAGCCCGTCCGCGCCGACGCCGCCGGCGATTTGGGCGACGCGGCGCTGGCTCGCTGGAGCGATGATACGTTCGGCAAAGCCTACAGCGACGGCGCCTTTTCCGGCATGGCGCTGGTGGTGGTGCGCGACGGTCGCGGGGCGCTTCGCACGCAGTATGGCCTAGCGCGATACAATCCGGATCAACCGCTGGAGCCCGGCCAGACCCGTCTGTTGATCGGGTCGATTTCCAAAACCTTCACCGGTATCGCCATTCTGCAGCTCGTCGAGGCTGGCAGAATCCGGTCGATCGAAGAGCCTGCCAACGCCTATCTGGAACGGCTCCAGCTTCCCGGCGCACGCGGGGCGAAAATCAGCATCAAGGATCTCCTGACCCACAGCGCGGGCCATGAGCTGCGCAATTCAGGCGTCTGCGCGCATGAGGTGATCGCGAGCCCGGTCAACGGCGCCC
>NZ_JBKKKY020000174.1:0-1476 GCF_046613545.2 Aphanothece microscopica RSMan92
TGCTGGGTGCCGCTGCGGTGAACGCCCAGATGGTGGTGGAGATCGGCCGGATCTACGGCGTCAGCCTGAGCCGGGAGAGTGCCCAGGACCTGGCCCTCTCCCTGGGTCGCACCCTGGCCGGCCTGGGCTTGATCAAGGGCGGCATGAATCTGCTCTCGGCGGCGCTGAGCGTCTCCGTCCCGGCCCTGCTGCTGAGCCGCGCCATCCAGGCGGTCAGTGCCGCCTGGCTGACGCGGGTGGCCGGGCAGAGCTTCATCACCTACTTCGAGCGCGACCAGGACTGGGGAGACGGCGGCATCCAGGAGGTGGTGCAGCGCCACTACGACCTCGGACGGAGGGATGGGGCGCTGCGGCAGTTCCTCGACGCGGCGCTCAGCCGGGTGGTGGAACCGTTGCGGCAACGGGAGCGCCAGCTGCCGCCGCGCCCGGAGCGCTAGCGGAGGCCGCGTCCCTCTGCACGGATGGGGTGACAGCAGCAGCCGGGGCGACTGCGCTCAGCCCCAGGGCCTCGGGCGGTGGCGGCTGCAGGGGGCCGCGGTTGTCGAGCACCACCATCAGCGCCAGGTACAGCATGCCGATCAGGATCGAGACGGCCCCGGTGAAGATCGCCACCAGACGACCGCGGCGGTTCGGTTGCGGGGTCATGGCCAGGGCGCACCTGCCTGGCACCGTACCGATTCGGCCACCACGCCGCTGATGCGGCGCAGATGCTCGGAGCGGGTGTGGGGGTTCCCCAGCACGGCCTTGAGGTGGTAGCGCCCGCCATGCAGCGGTCGCGACAGCATCAACTGCTGGTCCAGCAGGGCCTGCCGGGTGCGCTGGCTCCAGTCCTCGGCGGCCGCGCCACTCCCTTCCCGCAGGGTGAAGGCCAGCAGATGGAGCTGTCCCCCCAGCAGCGTCAGCTCGGGGATGGCGGCGAGCAGAGCCTGGAGTTCCCGTCGGCGCTGGATGGCCCCGTCCAGCACGGCCTCGATCCCCTCGTGACCCAGCTGCCGGAGCCCGAGCCAGAGCTTGAGGATCTCGGCGGGACGGGTGCCCTGCAGCCCCTGCTCGCCGCCATGGGCGCCGCCCCAGCTCGGTTCCATGTAGGGAAGGCCCGTGCCGAAGGCGAGCTCAAGGGCCTGGGGCCGCGCCAGCAGCAGCAGCGAGGAGGTCTTGGTGATCCCCAGCAGTTTCTGGGGATTGACCGTCACCGAATCGGCCTCCTCCAGACCGGCCACCCGGTGCCGGTGCCTCGGGCTCAGGGCGAAGACCGCGCCGATCGCCCCGTCCACGTGCAGCCAGTGGCCGTAGCGGCGGCAGAGCGCCGCGATCGGTTTTAGCGGATCCACCGCCCCCCGCACCGTCGTGCCGGCGGTCGCCACCACGGCGATCACGGGTACGCCCCCCGCCGCCAGCCGCTCCAGCTGAACCTGGAGCCGGCCCGGATCGAGACCGCCCTCGGGCCCGGTGGGCACCCGCACCAGGGCCTGGGGC
>NZ_JBKKKY020000175.1:0-1459 GCF_046613545.2 Aphanothece microscopica RSMan92
AGCTCAGTTACCGGAATTGAGCAATCAGTTTCTCACGGCGATCGCCGACCGCCTCAAAACCTCTGGAAATTGAAAAACCTATGAGCTTGAAAAAATTTAAGGAAGAATTCCCCCGGCTACCTTGACGGGTGTGACCTGGACCTCGGCTACCTCGGGAAGCACGGCGATAACGGCGGGCGGCTCGGGCAGTGGGAATACCCTATCAGCCACGGTGAACCTGGGTACGGCGGCTGCCGACTCGATCACCTTCACGATCACGGGCACGGCTTCGGCCTCGGCGACGGGCAACCTGGTGAATACGGCCACAATTACACCACCGACCGGTACAACCGATCCTGTACCAGGAAATAACTCCGCCACGGATACAGACACGCCGGCAGCGGAAACGGATCTGGCGATTGTTAAGACGGTCAACAACAGTACGCCGAACGTCGGCAGTAATATCATCTTTACTTTAACGGTAACGAACAACGGTCCTAGTGCGGCCACTGGTGTATTGGTGAACGACTTACTACCTTCGGGCTACACTTACGTATCGGATAATGGTGCAGGAGCTTATGTGAGCGGAACGGGCGTGTGGACGATCGGCAATATGGCCAACGCCGCAAGTACCGCGTTGCAAATAACAGCCACGGTGAACGCGACTGGGTCTTATGCCAATACAGCCACCGTAACGGGGAATGAAAATGATCCCACGCCGGGAAATAACAAATCGACGAATACCCCGGTGCCAGGAGTTGTGATTATAGCGAGCTATGATAATCTGGGTGTATTGATAGCTGACAGTAGCGTTACTTTCCCTATCCTGAACAATGACAGCCTTACTAATGTTTCGCCGATTGATACTTCCATGGTTACCGTATCCCTGGTCACTAATGGTACCAAAGGGGTGGGAACTATTAACGCCAACGGCAGCCTAACGTACCAAGCTAATGAGGAGGTGTCTGGTATTGATAGTTTGATTTACAGGATTTGTGATAAAGCTAATCCCCTCGCCTGTGATACCGCCTTGGTTGTTGTGCGTATTCAGGAGCCGGTTCTACTATTTCCCAAGGCGTACCTCCAAGGAGCTTTATTTGGGGTAGGGTACCTAAACCCACCGACTAATACAATAATCGATTCCCTGATGCGTGATGATCTGCGGGTAAAGAACTTAATACCTTTGACATCACCTTACGGTTATTTGAATCCGACGGTAGCAGCCAATACAATAAATTCATCGGTATTAACCACCACCGGTCGGAATGCCATCGTGGACTGGATTTTCGTTGAATTACGCGATAAAAACGATTCCACAAAGATCGTAGCGAGCCAATCAGCGCTGCTGCAACGCGACGGGGATGTTGTAGGCCTCGACGGTATATCTCCTTTAAAATTATATGCACCAGACTCCATACAATTTTTTGTGGCGCTACTTCACCGTAACCACGCAACTATCATGACTGCAAAACCTTATCCT
>NZ_JBKKKY020000176.1:0-1449 GCF_046613545.2 Aphanothece microscopica RSMan92
CGATGCGCCGCCGGAAGGACTGAAAGCGCTGCTGGCCACTGCGGGCGTCACCGGCGACGAGGTTCAGCCCCCCTCCAACATCACATTGATCAAGGCGGGTTCCCACCTGATCCTGTTCGACAATGGGTCGGGTAGCGAGTTCCAGCCCACTGCCGGCAAACTGCTCGCCAACATGACGGATGCGGGCATCGATCCGGCATCGATCACCAAGGTGGTGTTCACGCACGCCCATCCCGATCATATCTGGGCTACCGTCAATGCTGCCGGATCTCTCAACTTCCCCAACGCGGCCTACTATTGCGCATCGGCCGAATGGGACTTCTGGATGGGAAAGGACATTCTGACCCAAATGCCGAAGGAGATGCACCCGTTCGTGCTCGGCGCACAGAAGCACCTCAAGGGTGCGGAGCCGCGCATCACCATGGTCAAACCCGGCGACGACATCGTGACCGGCATCAGGGCGCTGGACACCAAGGGTCACACCCCGGGACACGTCTCCTTCGAGGTTGCGGGTGATGGCGGGCTCATCATCGTTGGCGATGCAGTCGGCTTCCCGGCCGTCGTATTCGCCCATCCGGAATGGCGCTTAGGCTTCGACGGCATACCAGACCTGGCCATCACCAACCGCAAGGCCCTGCTGCAGCGGGCCGCGGCCGACAAGATCAAGATGCTAGGATTCCACTGGCCCTATCCGGGCGTCGGCCACGCCGAGACCAAGGGCAGCGGCTTCCAGTACGTCCCCGCGATGTAGGCGGCGCTACATGGGTCGTTAATGTAGCAGCGCCGAAGCAAAGACCGAAGCGGAGACCCGCCTGAAGGACGCCTGCCGCTGGCGTCGCGCTGATCGGTCGGCACTGCAAGGCGTGTTGCGCTCCATCATGTTGATCAACTTGTTGGGGTCGCTTTCACGGAGGCAGTTCTGGACCTCCAGTACTTCGTCCCAGCCATGCCTGCCGCCATTGCCACGACGAACAGCCAGACCTTCGGCTGGAGCGAAACCAGAGCTGCGATAGCGGGGCCTGGGCAGAATCCTGCAATGCCCCAGCCGATGCCGAAGACAGCGGCGCCGCCAAGCAGGGGCAGGTCAATCTGCTTGAGGTCTGGCAGATTGAAGTTTCCGCCGGTCAGCGTTTTGCCGCGTGCGAACGTCAGACGGTAACCAATGGCTGTGACAGCCAGAGCGCCGCTCATTACAAAGAGGAGGGTCGGATCCCACGTACCCGTGACGTCGAAAAAGTTCAGAACGCGGGCCGGATTGACCATATCGGAGATCGCCAGGCCAGCTCCGAAAACGACGCCGGTGAACAGAGACAACAGAATAGCAGGCATCATCCTCTCCCTAGATCAGGTGGCGTATGACAAAGACGGTCACGAGCGCCGTCAGCATGAAGGTGAAGGTCGCGGCGATGGAGCGATATGACAATCGAGCTAGACCACAAATGCCGTGCC
>NZ_JBKKKY020000177.1:0-1434 GCF_046613545.2 Aphanothece microscopica RSMan92
TTGGTCAGCACCCTGCGGACCGTCGCAAAGGGCCGCACGACTCTCCTCATCGCGCATGACGCCGTGTCGCTGTCGCTGGCCGACCGGGTGGTTCACCTGCGGTCCGGCCAACTGGTGCCGGTCCTGCCACTAAGACTGGAGCAAAGGGCATGACGAAGATGGATGTCGCTACGCAGCTTTGTCCCGACCCGAAGACCCTGCGCGCCCTGATCGCCGAGGGGCCGTCCCCGGCAGCAGCGGCTGCGCTGGCCGCGGGGCGGACCCCGGTGACTGTCGAGGTCATACGCGTGCACTTTCCCGCCACCAAGCCGATGCAGGTCATGCTGCGGGCAGAGGGCGACAGCGGCCTGCTCATCGGGGAATGGGTCGGCCCATCCGCGGCGACACGGGCCCAGGCGGAAAGCGCCCGCCTGTCGAAACCCAGGCGCGGCCAGTCCGACGGCGGCCAGGCACCTGCGGTGGTGGCCGACCCCTGCAGCGGCCTTGTCCTGCGTCGCCCGGGGTTCGATGCAAAGCTGCCAGGACTGCGCCTGTTGCACGATCCCGCCTGGGCGGCGGACCAGCTGCAGAGGGTGGGACTTGATCCTGCCTCGGACATCCGGCTGGTCAGCCACCGCCTGGGCAAGCGGGCCGTCCTGAAGATCACCGGCCGGACCGGCACGCAATACGCCCGCCTCCGCCCCGTGACCTCGGGCTCGGGCGAGGCGGCCTATCAACGCCACCATGCGCTTTGGTCGGCGCTGGACGGCACGACGGGCCTGACGATCCCGCGACCCCTTGGCTTTGTCGCCGAGGCGGGGCTTGCGCTGTTCGCCGCCCTGCCCGGGTCACCTCCGGTCTTCCGCGGCCTCTCCGGATACCGCGCCACCCGCGATATCATGCGCGCACTTGGCGGTCTTCAGGGCCTGGCCATCGACGCGGATCGGCACGACGCCCGGGACGAACTTGCGATCCTGGACAGCTGGGCGGAAAGGTTGCGAAACGTCTTCCCCGAGGTGGCCCGTCGGTTGCGGGACCCCCTCGCCCGTCTGGCCAAGGACCTGCTGGCACTGCCAGAGTGTGATCGGGTTCCCTGTCACCGCGACCTGCATGAAGGCCAGATCCTTCTGCATGGGGACGGCGTCGGGCTGCTGGATTTCGATACCCTGCGTCTGGGCGACCCGGCACTGGATGTCGGCAACCTGCAGGCGCATCTGATCCTGGCGGGCTTGATGGACGGAAGGTCCTACCGGGCCTTTCTCACCGCCATGGACACGGCGCTGCCGCATCTGCCGCTGAAGCGGATCGGCATCTGGCGCCGCGCGGCCTTGCTGCGCCTGGCGATCTTTCTTACCAAATAAACGAGGCCTAACTTCATTATGACTCAATTCTACAAGCTAACGACGGATACTGCCGGAGAACTCCTAGCCGCTAAACTACCTCGTTCCAGTTGGG
>NZ_JBKKKY020000178.1:0-1431 GCF_046613545.2 Aphanothece microscopica RSMan92
CCTCAATCCGCGACTTCAGTTTCTCGAAATAGACTCCTGGCGCGCTACCAAGGCCGCCGCCAATGACAATGACTGCAGGATCGAGACAGTTGGCCAGCTGGGCAATGGTCGCGCCAAGCATAGAGGTGGCTTGCGACACGATCGACAGCGCCCGAAGGTCGCCGTTCTGCGCCGCCGCGATCACCCTCCTCGAGTCGCCGCCTTCACCGCCGAATTGCCGCGCCAAGGCCGGGCCGGAAGCTGTCTCTTCAAGGATCGCCGTCGATCCATCGCCCTTCTGAACGTGGGCGGCGGACGCCAGAACGAGTGCTGCGCCATGCGCACCTGCGTAGGGCCGTCCTTCGATCAGCAATACCGATGCGATGCCGGTTCCGACGGACACGTAGATTGCGTCGCGCACATTGCGGGCCGCCCCGAACCGGGATTCCGCGACAGCGGCGGCACGCACGTCGGAGACAAGATGTATTGGCGGTAGGCCAGCAGGGGTCGGAAAGACATCGAGATGCCGCCAGTCGATGAGAGCGGCGCTGAGCAGTTGTCCATCCGGGCCGACGATCTCGCAGATGCCCAGTCCCACGCCCTCGATGTGAAAGCCGGCGCCATCGGCGGCAAGGGCAAGCTCGTTCAACAGGCTGAGGACGGAATCGAGGACGGTCGAACCGCCTCGCTCCTTCCTCGTTGCAACTTCGCGCCGATGAAGCAACTGGCCGGTGCTCAACTCAACGATCGCAGCGCCAATCTTGGTGCCGCCGACATCGATGCCGATGGCGTAGTGCATCTTCGCTCCTATGACGTGCTGCGCGGCAGATATGCGGGTGCAACGCCGAACATGGCATCGCAGGTCTGCGTCCCCATGTTGCAAAGCCGGTATCGGGCACCCTCGGGCACATAGAAGCCGTCACCCGGAGCAAGTTCAAACCATGTCTGGGCCAACTCACTATCGACGAGTTGAATATTGAGCCGCCCGGTCTCCACATAGATGCCGGAATCGCCACCGTGTTCGATGACGGCGCTACGTCCACCCGGCGCGATCGTCGCCTTTCCGACCGTCAGCTGATCGGTCGAGGCAAAGAGGCCGACAAGGACGCGATGATCGCCGCCGCTTAGCGACCACAGGCGATCATTCTCGCGCAGCACCGTGAAGTGGCCGCGCGTCTCAGCCTCAGCGCCGCCTGCCGGCCAGTGACCCACAAGTTCACGGCGTTCGAAGAGGGGCTCACTGACGTAGGGCTTGGTCTGGGCATACTTGCCCGAAGTCCCGGTGGATGGCGGCGGTGCGAAATACTCCAGCACCCGCAGTTCCTCCCCAGGCATGGCCCAGGGTCGCACCCAGGTGCTGCCGTTGCTGGTCGGCATGGCGATTCAGGGGTTCAAGCCCGATCTGGCCAACCGGATCGAATCCCCCCTGAACAAGTTGGCCAATGGCCTCTT